>JADLBD010000280.1 GCA_020847975.1 Bryobacterales bacterium
CCCCTGGCCAACGCGGAACGCTTTTCCGCCCGAACCCAAGCCAACCTCCGCAATGAACTCACCACCGCCATCAAGCAGGCCAAAGAAGAGGCGAAAGGCTTCTCCGCCACCATCGGGGACATGCTCAGCCAGTTCAAAAAGTAGTCTGAGCCACAAAAATCCACCCGCTTTTCAAAGTCCTGACGCCCCACCTGCGTCTCCACTCGCAAAATTCCACCCTCTCTGCATTACGATAAGAGGCCCGTGGAGGATTCATGTCCATAAGACCCCTTGCAGCAATGAAACCCGCCGTTATAATAAGCGCCATGAAGCACTCCCGGGAACTTCGCGCCTGCGCCGCCGCCATCCTGCTCGCCGCGGCACTGTTCGGCCAATCCGGCAGAGTCGCGACACTCGACGACGTCACCCGGTTCGTCCGCCTCGCCGGCGTCGACATCGCCCCGGACGGCAAGTCTCTCGTTGTCGTCGCCTCCCGGCCCAACTATGAGGACAACCGCTTTGATACGGAACTGCTGCTCGTCGATCCATCCACCGGTCAACACCGCTCGCTGACACATGACCGCCTCGGCCTTAAATCCCCTCGCTGGTCCCCGCGTGGCCGCTTGCTGGCCTTCCTCGCGCAGGCTCCCGGCAATGGAACCGCTCCGGCAAAGACCCAGCTTTACGTCCTTCCCATGAACGGCGGCGATGCGCGGCAGTTGACGAAGTCTTCCGAATCCGTCGACAGCTTCGCCTGGAAGCCCGACGGAGCCGCCATCGCCTACGTCATCACCGATCCCTCGGAAAAGAAAACCGGCCCCGAGCGCCACAACGGCTCCTTCGAGGCTGGTGGCGGCTCCATCCTCACCCAGGCTGCCGCCAGGCCGAAGCACATCTGGCTCGTCCCCTCCGCCGGCGGCGAACCAAAGCGCCTCACCCAAGGAGCCTGGAGCGTCTCCGCCACCAGTGAACTCTCCTGGTCGCCCGATGGCAAACACCTCGCCTACCTCCGTGCCGCCGGGCCCCATACCGGCAACCTCCTCAACAGCACCGTGCAGGTCCTGGACCTCGAGACCGGCAATTCCCGCGCTCTCACCGGCCGCTCCAAACGCGAAGCCGCGCCCCGCTTCTCTCCCGGCGGCAAGTGGATCGCCTACGAATACCCCGCCCGCGGACCTTACCACACCACGGAAATCCTGCTCACTTCCGCGGCCGGAGGCGAAGGCCGGTCCCTCACCCGCTCCATCGACCGCAATCTCAAACTGCTCGATTGGTCCCCTGACGGCAAATCCATTCTCGTGGGCGGCGATGATCTCACCTCGAGCGGCCTCTGGTGGCAGCCCCTCGAGGGCACGGCAAAGCGCGTCGACTTGGGCGGCGGCGTCCTCGCTCCGCAATCGGCCGTATCCATCGGCCCGAACGGCGAGATCGCCTTCATCGCATCCACCCGCGCCAACCCCGCGGAGGTCTATTGGAAGTCCAACATCGACGCCCCTGTAAGCACACTCACTCATCTCAACACCGGCCTCGCCGCCGTGGCCCTCGGGCGCACCGAACGCCTCCTCTGGAAGAGCGACGCCTATGAACTCGACGGCGTCATCACCTACCCTCCGGATTTTGATCCCTCAAAAAAATACCCGCTTGTCCTCGATATTCACGGCGGCCCCACCGGCGCATCCAGGGAAGGATTCTCCCCGCGTCCCCAACTGCTCGCCGCCCAGGGCTGGGTGGTCTTTGAACCCAACTATCGCGGCAGCGACAATCTCGGCGACGCCGTCCAATCCGCCATCGTCAACGATGCCGGCAGCGGCCCCGGACGCGATGTCATGCGCGGCATCGATGAACTCAAAAAGCGCGGCTGGGTCGACGAATCGCGCATCGGTGTGGGCGGCTGGTCCTACGGCGGCTACATGACCGGATGGCTCCTCGGCCACTATCCCGACGTTTGGAAGGCTGCCATCACCGGCGCCGCCGCCCTCGATCGCATGGACTCCTACAACCTCAGCGACATCAATGCCGGCTTCGGCGACATGCTCGGCGGCTCCCCTTGGACCGGCAACCGCATCGAAAACTACCGCAAACAGTCCGCCATCGAATACGTCAGCCGCATCCGGACGCCCGTGCTCATTCTCCACAACACTCGCGATGAACGCGTCTCCATCACCAATAGCTACAAGCTCTATCACGCCCTACAGGACCAGGGCGTGGACGTCACCTTCATCGCCTACCCCGTGAGCGGCCACAGCGCCCCCGATCCGGTTCACCAGCGCGATGTCCTTCGCCGCTGGGTGGACTGGTTTCGCGCCCGCCTGTAATCCGATCTGCCCCCTGCCCGCCGCTCCTCCGCTGGCGCGCTACCGAAGTTTGCCAAGCAGAAATACAAGCCCGCCAGTATGGGTATGGCAATCCCCCCATCGTACCTTAATCACGTAGAGGCTTTCACAACTTATGATGTACCGCGCGGCTAGGTACAGGCGCGCTGGTCTTTGACCATTTAACTGCATGTCACAACATAGTGTTCCTCGCGCCATTGATTTGGCCAGCCTGTCCGCCTTCGATACCTGCACAGTCTCCAACGCCATCGAACGGCTCGACGTGCGCCTGCGAAATGAAGGGTTTATCGTGAACTCGCTGAAATGCCAGTTCCCCCACTTCCCACCCATGGCCGGCTACGCCGCCACCGCTCGCATCCGCACCGCCAGACCGCCCATGACCGGGCAACGCTGTTACTACGACCGTATGGACTGGTGGACCTACGTCGCCACAGTTCCCGAACCCCGCATTCTCGTCCTCGAGGACCTGGACCACTTCCCCGGCATGGGAGCTTTCGTGGGCGAAGTCCATGCCCACATTGGAATCGCCCTCCATTGCATCGGCTGTGTCACCAACGGCGCGGTACGCGATCTTCCCGCCGTGGAAGCCCTCGGCTTTCACTTGTTTGCCGGCAGCGTCGCCGTCTCGCATTCCTACGCCCACATCGTCGACTTTGGCGAGCCCGTCGAAATCGGTGGATTGAAGATCCAGTCCGGAGATCTGCTCCACGGCGACCGGCACGGGGTGTTGTCTATCCCTTCGGACATCGCGGCGGATATCCCGGCGGAGGCGTCCAGGATCATCGCGGAAGAACAGGAACTCATCGCCTTCTGCCAGTCCCCGCGCTTTTCCCTTCCCGAATTGGACAAGCGGATTCGAAGCATGTCCGCGCAATGCGACCAGCAGTGGAAACCTCGTGGAGAGTAGTGAATTACAGGCATCGAAATGAGATCCCCAAGAAACACCTTCATCGCCTTTCTCTTGACAGCCGCGCTTGCGGGCGTGCTGTCTTCCTGCGGCACCGCTGAAAAAGTTCAGGCGGGAGCCCCTGCCTCCGGCGCTTCGCCCGAAGTCTCCGTCGGCATCGTCAAAGCGTCCCGGCAGTCCTTACAGCAGCAGTTGACTCTTTCCTCCGAACTGGTCCCCTTCCAGGAAATCGACATCTATGCCAAGGAAGCCGGCTATGTGAAACAACTCAACGTCGACTATGGCTCACGGGTCAAGGCGGGCCAGGTTCTCGCCACCCTCGAGATTCCCGAACTTCAACTCCAGTTGCAGCAGGACGACGCCGCCGTCAAGCGGGCACAGGATCAGATCACCCACGCCAGGCATGAACTGAAACGCGTCGAAGCCCAGCACCGCGCGCTGCACCTCCAATACACGCGCCTCGATGGCGTGGCCAGGAGTAAGCCCGGCCTGGTCGCCCAACAGGAGATTGACGATGCCCAGGGCAAGGACTTGGCGGCGGAGGCCCAAACCGATGCCTCGAAGTCGAACCTCGAAGCCGCCGAAAGCCAGCTTGCCGAAGCCCAGGCCAAGCGCCTCCGCGATCAGATCCTCTTCGACTATTCCAGGATCACCGCCCCCTTTGCCGGCGTCATCACCCAGCGCTATGCCAATCTCGGCACGCTGATGCAGGCGGGCACCAGTTCCAGCACCCAGGCTATGCCCCTCGTCCGCCTTTCCGAGGACAGCCTGTTCCGCCTCGTCATTCCGGTCCCTGAATCCTATGTTCGCTTTGTCCACGTCGGCGACCCTGTCAATGTGGTCGTCTCCTCGCTCAATCGCACTTTCCCCGGCAAGATCGCCCGTTTCTCCGTCGACGTTCGGGAAGACACCCGCACCATGCGCACCGAAGTGGATGTCCCCAACCAGAACGGCGCCCTGATGCCGGGTCTGTACGCGGAAGCCACGTTAATCCTCGACCGCAGGAACGGCGTCCTTGCGGTGCCCCTCCAGGCCGTCAATCGTGAGGGCGACCGGGCCTCGATTTACCTCGTCGCGCCATCCCACAAGATCGAGGTGCGCCCTGTCAAACTCGGAATCCAAACCCCCAGCGAAGCGGAAGTGCTCTCCGGCCTTCACGAGGGCGAGGATGTTGTGGTCAGCGATCGAAGCGGCCTCAAGCCGGGCCAGGAAGTCAAGTCACAACAGGTCGAAATCGACGCAGCCAAGACGCAAGGAAGCTAACCCGTGTCCCGATTTTCCATACGTAATCCGTACTTCATCATTGTCGTCTGCCTGGTCATCATGCTCATCGGGGTCACCAGCCTCTCCCGCATGCCCGTGGACCTCTTCCCCTCCATCAACATGCCGGAAGTTGTGGTAGCCACTTTCTATTCCGGAATGCCGCCCGAAGACATCGAGACCGACATCACCAACCCTCTGGAGCGCTTCTTCACTCTCGCGAGCGGCATCGACCACATGGAATCGCGCTCCATGCTCGGCATCAGCATCATCAAAGTGTTCTTCCAGCCGGAAACCAGCCCGGACGCCGACGTAACCACTCTGGCCAACCTCGCCCTCGCCGACCTCAAACGTCTGCCCCCCGGCACACTGCCTCCCGTCGTGCTGAAAATGGACGCATCGAGCCTGCCCGTCTGTCTGGTCACGCTCAAAGGGCAGGGACTCAATGAAACGCAACTCCACGACATCGGCCAGTTCACCATCCGCAACCAGATTGTCGTTGTCCCCGGCTCCGCCATTCCTCCCCCCTTCGGCGGCGAGTATCGCCAAGCCATGGTCTATGTCGATCCCATCAAATTGCTGTCCCGCCAGTTGAGCCCCATGGACGTGGTGACCGCTCTCAACAGCAGCAACCTCATCCTTCCCGCCGGCGACGTCAAAATGGGACCCTTCGACTACTACCTCTATTCCAACAGCCTCGTGAAGAATGTCGCTGACATCAACCACCTCCCCATCAAGACAGTGGGCCAGCAGGCAGTCACCATCGGCGATATCGGCGAAGCCAAGGACGCCAATCAGATCCAGTACAACGTGGTCCGTGTCGACAGCCAGCGGTCGGTCTACCTGCCCATCCTCAAGCAGGGCGGAAACACCAACACCATTCAGGTGGTGGACGGAATCCGCTCCATGCTGCCGAAACTGCTCGATATCCCACCCCAGCTCTCCCGAAAGGTGGTGTTCGACCAGTCGGCCTTCGTGAAGGAAGCGATCAAGACCTTGTTGCATGAAGGCTTTATCGGACTCGTGCTGACCAGCCTCATGATCCTTATCTTCCTCGGAAGCTTGCGCGCCACGGTCGCTGTCTTCCTCTCCATCCCCTTGAGCGCGCTCGCCACCTTCGTCGTGCTCTATCTCTTCGGCGGCACGGTCAATACGATGATTCTGGGCGGGCTGGCGCTGGCGTTCTCACGCGTCATCGACAACTCCGTCATCGCGCTCGAGAACATTTACCGCCACCTCGAGAACGGCGAATCGCCGGAAGTCGCCGCCGAGGAGGGCGGCGCCGAGGTGAGCCTGGCGGTCCTCGCGGCCACTCTCACCACGGTCGTTGTGTTCTTCCCCGTCACGCTCCTGACGGGTGTCAGCAAGTTCCTGTTCTCGGCGTTGGCGCTGGCGGTGGTTCTTTCCCTCTTCGCCTCCTACTTCGTGGCGATGACTGTGATTCCCCTCTTCTGCG
The DNA here is from genome assembly GCA_020847975.1 of Bryobacterales bacterium. Lineage (GTDB taxonomy): Bacteria > Acidobacteriota > Terriglobia > Bryobacterales > Bryobacteraceae > CADEFT01. Next base: position 5,936 of record JADLBD010000280.1, read on the forward strand.
CCCGCTTCCTCAAACGCGCCCACCACAGCCACGAGAGCGGCGAGGGCGGCGGCTTCAACGCCTTGTTCAACCGCGGCTTTCAGGCGGTGCTGGACGTCTATGAAAGCAGCGTGCGCGCCGCATTGCGGGTTCCCGTCTTAACCGTTCTCCTCCTCAGCGGAGCGTTCGTTGCCAGCCTGGGGCTTTACCGCTTCCTCGGCGTCTCCTTCTTTCCCCGCACCGACGCCGGCCAGTTCACCATCAATTTGAAAGCTCCCACCGGCACCCGTATCGAGAACACGGAAACCGCCGTCGGCAAAGTGGAGGACATCATCAGGAAGGTGATTGATCCGGCCGACTTCGAAATGGTGGTGTCCAACATCGGGATCGTACCGGACTTTTCCGCCCTGTACAGCAGTAATGCCGGCCCCTATACAGCCACCATTCAGACACAGTTGAAGGATGTTCACAAGATCAGCAGCTTCGTATATATGGACCGCGTGCGGAACGCGATTGCCGCCGGCCACCCCGAATTGCGCACCTTCTTCTCGAGCGGCTCCATGGTGGACGCCATCCTCAACTCCGGTATGGCCGCCCCCATTGACGTGCAGGTGAGCAGCCGCAATCTCAACCGCGCCTACAGCGTCGCCCAGGATCTGGCGGCCCGCATCCGCAAACTCCCGGGCGCCGGCGAGGTTTATATCCCGCAAGACATGAACTACCCCGCGGTGCGGCTGAACGTGGACCGTGTTCACGCCGCCGAACTCGGCCTCAGTCAGAAGGAGATCGTTGACAACGTCATTACCGCCCTCAACTCGAATACGATGATCGCCCCCAATTACTGGGTGGATCATGAGACCGGCAACGACTACTTCCTCACCGTTCAGTACTACGAAAACGGCAAGCCCGCGATCCACAATTTCTTCGACCTCCGCCAGATCCCGCTGCGTGGCAGCTCCGACTCCAGTAAAGCCATTGACGGCGTGCGCCCCTTCTCTCCCACGCGCGTCGTCAACCCTGCGCGTCCCGTCACTGTACTCGGCAATGTCGCCAATCTCGAGTTCGTGCAATCGCCCACCGAGATCGATCACTACCAGATCCAGCGTGTCGCCGACGTGTTCGTCACTCCGTCAGGTGAAGACCTCGGGAAACTCACCGATCGCATCAAGGGTCTTCTCGGCGAGCAGAACTACGGCGGGAACGTTCGCGTCAACCTGCGCGGAATGGTCCAGGGGATGAACGAATCCTTCCACAGCTTCGCCGTCGGCCTGTCCCTGGCCGTCATCCTGCTGTTCCTGATTCTCGTCGCCCAGTTCCGGTCCTTCAAGGATCCGCTTCTGATCATGCTGGCCATTCCCATGGGATTCATCGGCGTGCTGGTGGCCCTGCCGCTGACACACACCACGCTCAACGTCATGTCGCTGATGGGTGTGCTGATGCTGGTCGGCATTGCGGCTTCCAACAGCATCCTCATCGTCGAATTCGCCCACCGGCTGGAAGAGCAGGGCCGGTCGGTGGAGGACGCCATCATCACCAGTTGCCGCGTGCGTCTCCGCCCCATTCTGATGACTTCCCTTGCCACCATCATCGGCATGGCGCCCATGGCCATGAAGATGGGGACGGGCAGCGAGCAGTACGCTCCGCTCGCCATGGCAATCATTGGCGGACTGATCGTATCGGTTCTCCTGACCGTCTACATTGTGCCCGCCGCCTACCTGCTGGTATACCGCCCAGGCGCCCAGGAGCTCGCATAAACGAACACCCGTATGTCGCCAACATCCAGAATTTCCGTTCGCACCCTTGCCCTGGCGCTTGCCGCGCTTCCGCTCGCGGCCCAGGCCCCTCAGAATCCGCCGCGGCTGACCTTGCAGCAGGCCCAGGCCATGGCGGTGAAGAATCATCCGCGAATCGCCGCCGCTCAGAACCGGGTAAACTTCGCCAATCAGCAGATCGTGATCAACCGCGCCGCTTACTATCCCACCATCACAGGCGACGTGACCGGCTCGCAAGGAAACAACCTGTCGAGGATCGGCGCGGGGGAGTTGTCGGCATCCCGCCTCTTCAATCGCTTCGGGCAAGGCGTGATCATCGGGCAAATGGTCACCGACTCGGGCCGCACGGCGAACCTGGTGGCAAGCTCCCGCCTCAATGCGCAAGCCGAGGCGCAAACATCGGAAGCCACACGCTTCGACGTTCTGCTCCGCGTCAATCGCGCCTACTACGATGTCCTGCGGGCGCAAGCCACGGTGAAAGTGGCTGAGCAGACTGTGGCCGCCCGGCAACTGCTGAGCGACCAGGTAACCGAACTGGCCCGTAACAACCTCAAGAGCCAGCTTGACGTCAGCTTCGCCGCCGTCAACGTCTCCGAGGCGAAACTTCTGCTGCTGCGCGCCCAGGACAGCGTGCACGAAGCTCTGGCCGAACTGAACCGCGCTCTCGGCTCTGACCAGGTGGTGGATTACCAGCTTGCCGAGGAGCCTCTGCCTCCCGCGCCTCCTTCCTCCGCCAGGGAATTGGTCGCCCAGTCATTCGGCAACCGGCCGGAGATCTCCAGCCTGAAGTATTCCCGCGATGCCGCCTACCGCTTCTACAACGCCGAAAAGGATCTGTCGCGCCCCTCCGTGAGCGCGGTCGCCGTGGGTGGGTTCCTGCCTTTCATCAACGCTCCCGCGGCATCGCCGGTTCCCTCCGAATACGAAGGGATTGGCGCCAACGTCAGCATCCCTCTGTTCAATGGTCATCTCTTCTCCGCCCGCCGCGAGGCGGCCTTCCAGCGAGCCAAGGAGGCCGACCAGAGGCTTCGGGATGTGCAACAGGGCATCGCCCGCGACGTTCGGGTGGCCTGGGCGGGCGCAAACGATGCGTATCAGCGAATCGATGTGACCGCGCAGTTCTTGCGCCAGGCTTCCCTCGGTCTTGATCTGGCGCAAGGCCGTTACAACATCGGCCTGGGCACAATCGTCGAGTTGACCCAGGCGCAGTTGAGCCTCACACAGGCGGAGATTGAAAACCTGAGCGCCAAGTACGACTACCAGACTCAGTATTCCATTCTCCAATACACCCTCGGGCTCCTGCGCTAAATTTGCAGAGGTGGGAGGTTGAACATGCACAGCGGCGCCGTCTTTCATGAGGTCCAGAAGTTTCCACTTCGCCGGACGGCCGTGGCCGTGATCATCCCGCCCTGTGCCATGCTGGGCCTGCTTATTTACCAGGTCGTGCTCGGACATCCCTGGGGAAAGCATCCGATGTCGAATGCCAGCGTCATCGGCTGGACCGTGTTTCTCTGGGCCCTCTATGTGCGGTTGCTTACCGTGCGCCTCGGCACGGATGTTCGAGATGGGCAACTGATCCTGGCCATGCGGGGAATGTGGCGGAGGTGGCGGTTTCCTCTTGAGGATATTTCTTCCGTGGAAACCATCAGCTTCGATCCCGTGCGTGACTTCGGCGGCTTCGGAATTCGTTCCCGCCGTGCGGCAACGTCTTACATTGCCAGCAGCAACGAAGGGGTCATGGTACGCCTGTCAAATGGTAAGACGGTCGTCGTCGGTTCGGAGCGTCCCGCCGAACTGGCTGCCGCCCTCACCGGCGAATAATATCGATTCGACAGTAAACGATAACACGCCGGCTAATTCATCTCGATTTAATTGACAATACTCGTAACGAAATCCTCCAATGGAACGTGTTTATGAGAAGAAAGCTTCAGCAGCGGCAACTCATGACCTTCCAGGAACTCGAGTCTTCTTTTCATCAGCAAATGCAGCCGAAAGGCTCTACCGAAGTGGCGGTCTTCCGGCAGTTTGTAAACGCGGCGTGGAATCTGCGGCTGCTCTCCGATCAGGAACGCCGTCTCTCCGAACTCGCCGCCAAAGAATTGGTCCCATTAAACTTGGCGAAGATTCAGAATGATCTGACGCAACTCCAGCGCCGGCTCAGCCTCGCGGAGAATGCGTTCTGCCGCTGTTTGAACCGCCTGACAAGGTTAAGAGATGACCGTCTGCGCCGTTCCGCTGCCAGAACCATTACCCCGGAGCGTCTGGCCCGGCTGCGGACACCTTTCCCTATCATGTGAGGCCGCCTCCAGCGCGCGCCGGAACCTCCATGCGGGTCCCGGCGTGTTGCGCGGAGGCTGGGGGATGCCCCAACGTCACCCCCCGGTATTTAACGCCGGCATTTAGCGAATGAGACAGTCCGCCAGGACCTGGCGGAACAGAATCAGCGAGTTTTTAATTCGACGACGAGAACTTCAAACGGCCTGCCGCTGGTATTGAGTTCTGAGTGTTTGGAAGGCCCCCCCAGGAGCGCCTGCCCCGCCGGGCCATGGGGAGTGGCGACTTTGCCGTCCGCGCCCGTGACCTTGAGTTGGTAATCGGTGAGGTAGACCGCGACGCGGGGCAGCGTATGCTCATGCATGGGAGCCTGATAGCCCGCCTCGAACTTCGCCCGTATGACGCGCACCTGGTCATTCTCCAGTTCCACCTTATAGTGCTTGGGGTCAATCCTGACCGGATCGAGCGCGGGGAACTGGACGGGCGAACCGTGGGGCTTCTTGATCTCGACCTCGATGATGCGGAACGACTTGGAGCCCAGCGTCTGGCTTGTGTGCAGTCCGCCGGCCGGGTCCCAGCGAACCGTGCCTGGAGTGACGTTGAGGTCCTTCGGACCCGTGTCCTTGAAGTTGAGGCGCATCTGACCGGCATCGAGGTAGATCATCACGCGGTTCACATCATGCTTGTGAAGTTTGCCCGGAGGCCCGGGCTTCTCCGTTACAGTGACAACGCGGACGAGATCCGTATCAAAGGGGACCGCATGGTTCGGGGCGGGCTGCATGGCCGCGAACAGGAGGAATGGGAGCAATTTCATGGTTGGAATAGTGTATCAGGATGCCGCAGCTTTTCAGAGGCGGACCACCTGCCCCGTCTCTGCCGACACATAACACGCCATCACCGCCCGCACGGTCTTCAGATAATCGCGCCCCTCCGATTCACAGGGACTTCCGGATCGCAGGCACTCGAGCAGATGCGACAGGGTGGCAAAGACGCTGTCGCCTTTGTAGCCGTTCTGAGGCGCGGCGAAGGCATGCTCGTGTTCCTCTTCGCCGTAGCGTGTCAACCACAGGCGCCCGTCGGGCGTCATGCGGATCATCCCGGAGTCGCCTTCCATCCGGAACACGCCGAATGCCGTCTCGGGTATCTTGGGGCCGCTGATCCGGTTGGCGTCGATCCATCCGTTGGCGCCGCTTGCAAACGCTACGTGCACCTGCGCGTAGTCTTCCCCCGCGATCACAGGATTGATTCGCGACGTTACGCAGTAAAGCGATTTCATCTCCCCGCCCAAATAGCGGAACGTATCGAGAAAATGAACTACAGTCTCGAAAAGCAGGAATCGCCGCATCCGGCGGAAGTAAGGCTGGACGGTGTAGGGCTCCTCTCCGCGGCCGTCTCCGGTGCGCATCTGAAATCCATAATGGAACACCCTACCCAATGCCCCGGGATCAGCGATGCGCCGCATCTCGCGATACCAGGGCTGCCATCGCCAGTTTTCATGAATCAGGAGCCGCACCCCGGCGCGTTCGCATGTCTCCGCCATCCGTTCGCATGCTTCCAACGTGGGGGCCATTGGCTTCTGGCAGAACACCGCGATGCCCCGCTGTGCCGCCATCGCCGTCAGCTCGGCATGGGTTTGCGGTCCCGTGACGATGTCGAGAAATTCCGGCTGTTCCTTGTCGAGCATCTCCGCCGCATCCGAATAGGCTCGCTCGATTCCCCACTTTGCGGCAAAGGCGCGCGCTTTGTCCGCGTCCAGGTCTGCTACGGCGGTAATGCGTGCTCCAGGGATCCGCTGCCAGGCTTCGGCCTGAAACGCGGCAAAGAAGCCGGCTCCCACCATGGCCCCCTTCCACTCGCGGCTCATGATCCCGTTACTTCCTTGAGCAGCGTGAAGAACGCCCGTTTGCGATCCGTGCTCAACCCCCAGTTGACCGGAGGACACTGGTAGCCATCCGAGTAATCGCTTGCGCCAGGGTCGAAGTATCCCCAGGACGCATATTCGCCGATTGCCGCCAGCATGTTGTTCTCCGGCTTGTCGAAATCGAAGTGGTCATCTTCATTGAAGAGTACCGGCATGGGGCGGTAGCCATCGACTCGCCGGGTTTCCCGCACCATCTCGCGGATGCGCGCCGGTTGTTTGACCCCGTTGCCGTGCAGCAGGAGAAAATCCGAAGCCCTCACGACATTCGCGGTTGGGATGGCATTGCCCCCATAGCTGGTTCCGGCGAGCAGCCGGCGCCCGCCCACGCGTATCGACTTCACCCGTTCGATCAATTCGTGGATGCGCGGAGGTTTGAGGATGTCATGGTCATACGCTTTCACGTTGGTTTCGTTTGCTACTTCGAGCAGGACATTACGATACCCTTTGCCGAGTATCCACCGCGTGAGCTCCTCCACGCCGCGGATCACGGCGGCTTCGTCCTTCACGTGTTGATCCTGGCCGAAGTAGTAGCAGCCGGCGATGGGCGCCATGCCGAGGGAGTCCGCTTGATCGAGGATCTTTTCGAGCCGCCTGAGGAACGGGGGACGGAGCGAGCCGTCCGGCTCGATCCCGCCCGTTTCCCATGGCTGCGCCTTCGAGTATCCTTCCGGACTTCCGCCCTGCAGGTTCACGGTGAAGCTCAACAATCCGTGCCTGCGCCAGACGGGCATGGCGGCGGCGAACTCCCGCGTATTCCGCTCCGGGTCCCAGCGGTGCGTGTCGGGATAGGCCCATCGCCCGCGAGTGGCCGGATTGCGGTCGTCGAAGATGCCCTGCACCATGCGCGAATTGAGCAGCAGGCCCTCGATCTTGCTGCCCCTGTAAGTGCGGCCGCGGTAGGTGGGTACGCCGTTGATGAGAAAACGGTCACCCTCGATGGACACGTCTGTCCGCCGTCGCGCGGCTGCCGCGGCGAGCGGCAGGCTGAGAAATCCTCTGCGTTTCATCCCACAGAAGATTGAATCACATTGCGAACGGCCGTATGCACGGGCACATCCGGAATACGATAACAATGTATGCACCTCGGGGGACACCCAAAACCGGCCAATGAGGGACGGCTGAAAACCGGCCAACGAAACTGAGGGCAGGACATTGACGACCGACGGGGATTACCCTCCGTCATGTGAGCAATGTCTTGAGCGAACAA
>JADLBD010000281.1 GCA_020847975.1 Bryobacterales bacterium
CCCGGAAGCGGGGCTACAGAGGAACTCGCGAATGCCGAGGAGCTTGCCTTGGAGGAATATCTGAATGGACATGGATATTGCTTTACAGAAAGCCGGAACTTCTCACTCTACCACAGACAGCATGGGAGGCTGAGGCGGAAAAAGTGGCCGGGAGCGGCAATTGATAGAATGAAAAAATGGTTGCCGCGAGGATGGCTGCGCTGCTGTTGACGAGCGCGTGTTTCGCACAGAGCCCGACGGATCTGTTCACGAAGGCTCCGCCGGCGGTGGACGAAGCGCTGCGGGCGCGGGTGGCGAAGTTTTACGAACTGCAGGGTGAAGGGAAGTTCCGCCTGGCGGAAGGACTGGTGGCGGAGGAGAGCAAGGACATTTATTTCGAGGCGGACAAGCGCCGGTGCCGGAAGTTCGAAGTGGTGAAGTTGAACTACAACGAGGGATTCGACAAAGCGACGGCGGTGGTGAACTGCGATACGGAGATTCTGCTGCCGCCCAAGGGTCTGGTGAAGGTGACACTGCCGCTGACGACCTTCTGGAAGATCGCGGACAACGACTGGTATTGGTATGTGCCGCCGCGAGACGCGCTGGATTCGCCGTTCGGGCATATGAAAGCGGGTCCGGGGGATGGCAGCGGCGGGGGATTGCCGCAGGGGCCGAGCGTGAAGGATCTGATGAAGATGGTGACGGTGGAACCGGCGGCGCTGCGGATGGCGATGGACGTAAAGCAGGTCCGGACGGTGACGGTGACGAACCGGATGGAGGGTCCGGTGGAGTTGGAACTGGAGCCGATTGCCGCGAAGGATGTGACGGCCAAGCTGGCGCGGACGGAGTTGAAGGCAAACGAGTCGACGGAGTTGGAGATCACGTTCACGCCGGGCGGAAGCGCGCGGTACGGATCGAGCGAAGACGTGCGGGTGAAGGTGAAGCCAACGAACAGCGAGATTCTGGTGCGAGTGGTGTTTTTGCAGCATTGAAGAAGGGGGGCAGGCTGGTGGGCCCGCCCCGGCAGTTGGGAGTTAGACGGGGACGCCGAGTTTGCCGGCGATGGCCCGCAGGAGAGCGCGGTCTTCGATGGAGAAGCCGGTTTCGAGTTTTCCGAAAAGATCGGTATTTTTTACGGCGACGATGCCGCCGAACTGAAAGTAGAGTTCCTCATTCGGTTCGAGCGGGCGGAGAGGCACGGGGATTTCGAGGCCGGTTACGGGCTGGTCAGGCAGTCCTGGGGCCTTGATGGGGATATTCACCCTGGCGGCGTCTTCGCGATCGAGCATGAGCGGCTCGAGGACGGGCTTCCCATCGGGACCGGTAAGGGGAGCGCCGTTATCGGCAAAGGCGATGACGTTGTCATAGATGATTTTGCGTTTGGGGTTGCTCATCGCCGCGGGGTCAAACCACGACTTGATGGGCTTATTCGTGTCATAAGGCGGGGCATCCATGCCCGTGGCCTGTTTATAGGCTTCGCGCGTCTGAAAGACCGGATACAGGTAGAGACTGGCGATGCCGTAAGTGGGATAGGGAAGAGCAGACAATTCTACTAAACCTCCGGCCATAGGATACAGGGGCGGATTGGGGCATTCCGGAGATCGCGGTGGAGCTTTATTGAAAATGCACGAGAAAAAGATTTGAATTGGTGGTGACTGCGGTTTTCGCGGAGCAGGGAAACGAGCGCGCGCAAGCGTATGGGGATTCGTGGGGGGTGCGAGGAAGAAGGGTCTCACGGAGGCGCTGAGATCGCAGAGTTTTTTGGGACGGTGTGGAGTTGGAATTACATGGGGGTGGCGATGACTGGTTCAGGGACCATGAGTTCGTCGGCGTCGGGGGTGGTGTAGAAGAGGGAGGTGGTGCCGAGTTTCCAGTCGCGGAAGTCGGTTCCCTTGGTAGCGGGCTTGATGGCCATGAGCTCGGCTGGGAAGGACGGGGTGATGCCGGCCTTCTTGCATTCCTCGCAGGGGTAGAAGACGGGGCGGAAGGTGTTGTTCTTTTTGCTGCCGACGGAGCCATAGGTGTCCCAGACTTTGAGAGAGGCGTCTTTGGAGACGGGTTTGCAGAGGCTCATGTAGTCGATTTTGGGGCGGACGGTGGCGTAGAAGCCGAAGAGGTCGCTGACGAGGTCTTCGACGCTGAAGCCGGAGTCGGTGAACCAGGAGTAGGGCCAGCTATCCTGCAAACTCTCGAAGCCGATGGAGACCTCCATAAAGACGGCGAGGGCGACGGATTCCTTTTGCTGGACGGTGAGGCCGTACTTGACGTAGTAGCTGCGGAAATAGGAGTCGGTCATGCCGAGCTTTTTCATGTCCTGGGCGTAGGACAGTTTGAAGCCTCCGCCCTGTTCGGACTTCATGCCGCGCTCGTGGAGGATCTGGTCCCAGAGGTACTCGGCTCCAATGTAGGGGCGGCCTGGGGATTTTCCGCTGGCGTGTCCTTTATCGATCCACCCGCAGTTGCAGGTGTAGACGAGACGTTTGTCGATGTCATTGCGGCTGCTCATGAGGGGTTCTCCTATTCGTATTGGGTGATGGTGACTTCGGAATGAGGTTGGCCTGGCCGGATGGCGAGGTAGACGGCAGTTTGTTTGGGTTCGTTTCGAAAGACGATGGGTTTGCCCGGTTCGGGGGGCAGTTCGGTATAGCCGAGCGGGGTGAGATAGGCGCGGATTTGCCGGAGTATCTCGGGTTGGGAAGCGGAGCTACGGAAGGTCACCTCATCCTGGGGAGGCTTGGGACCGTCACCGGCGCTGGTGAAATATTGAGGGGCGCCGGTGAGACCGGGGGTGGGCATGTGGCGGATGGCGGAGGAGACGGAGATGTACCAATCGAAGGAGCCGGGGGAGGGGTAGAGAGACTCGGCAAGACGGACGCGGATGACGTGGGCGGCGAGCCAGCCGGCGAGAATGGCGAGAACAGAGGCAATGAGGATTCTGGCCAGCCGCATGTGGAGAGACATATTAGCAAGGGACGCGGATGAGGCCAAGGGGGTTATGCGGCTCGGGGTGGGTGGGGGAAGGCCTTGCGCATTTCGGCGAAGGTTTTGAAGAGGGTGTGGAAGTTGCGGAGAACGATGGCCTCGACGCGGGAGAGGGCGGTGAATTTCTTGTGCCAGACGTTGAAGACGAGGGCGGCGCGTCCGGCGGCGTCGAGGTTTTTGAACTGCTTGAGGAGGAAAGAGGGTTGGATGTCCTGCTCGATGGTGAGGATGCGGGCCTCGAGGGTGGCGAGGCGTGCGTGGCGCCAGAGGGTGGCGGCGAGCATATCGATGAGGAACTGCTCGAAGGGGTTTTGCGGTTGAAACCAGGAGCGAGCCCCTTCGAAGAGGGTTTGGAGGAAGGCGGCGGATTCGCCGGGGATGAGGATGTTTTCGAGAAGGGGGTAAGTGGATTGGTTCAAGGCGTTCGGCCCTTTCAGCCGGTTTGAGGATAGCGCGGGTTCGGAAGGGAATTTGATGGATTCGCTGGGAGTTTGTTGATGATAGGGGGAATATTTTGTGGGTGTGCTGGTGAACGGGGGTGTGAGGATAAGAGGGTTCTCGCAGAGCCGCAGAGTTCGCAGAGGTTTTTGGGGTGGAGTTGGGTGGATGTTTTTTACGGTGGCGCTGGGGTCTCGGGGCTTGTATGCTATTACAACTTGGCTGGGCGATGATTCCGGAATCGTTCGCGCATTACCGCGTCCTTTCGAAGCTGGGCGCCGGCGGGATGGGTGTGGTGTATAAGGCCTTCGATACGCACCTGGACCGGGCGGTGGCGCTGAAGGTGCTTCCGCAGGACCGGACGGTGGATTTGGAGAGGAAACGCCGGTTTGTCCTGGAGGCGAAAGCGGCGTCGGCTCTCAATCATCCGAACATCGTCACCATCTACGAGATCGGCACGCATAACGGGGCGGACTTCATCGCGATGGAGTTTGTCGACGGCAAGACACTGGAGGAATTGATTCCGAAGCAGGGGATGGCGGTGAAGGAAGTGGTGCGGCTGGCGGTGCAGATGGTGGATGGGCTGGCGAAGGCGCACGGGGCAGGGATTGTGCACCGGGATCTGAAGCCGTCGAACATCATGGTGGACGGGGACGGGCGGGTGAAACTGCTCGACTTCGGGCTGGCGAAACTGACGGACCGCGTGGAGGCGGAGAGCGGGGACAAGACTCTGGTGCATGAGTCGAAGACGGCGGAGGGGTCGATATTGGGGACGGCGCAGTACATGTCGCCGGAGCAGGCGGAGGGGAAGAAGGTCGATTACCGGAGCGACATTTTCAGTTTCGGGGCGGTGCTGTACGAGATGATTACGGGGCGGCGGGCGTTTCAGGGGGGTACGGCGGTTTCGACGCTGGCGGCGATTTTGAAGGAGGAGCCGAAGCCGGTGGTGGAGGCGGCTCCGGGCACGCCGCGGGATTTGCAGCGGATCATCGAGCGGTGTTTGCGGAAGGACCGGGACCGGCGGTATCTGTCGACGGGTGACTTGCGGCTGGCGCTGGAGGAGATTGCGCCGGACGTGCCTGTGCCGGCGGCTGCTGGGCGAAGTAAGGCTGCGTGGTTCGCGGGCACGATTGCGGCAATAGCTATTGTTGCCGCGGCGGCATCCTGGCTGGTCCCTCATGATTCCTCTTTGCCCGATTACGACTTTCGTCCGATCACGGCGGATGACGGGCTCACGGACTATCCGGCGATTACGCGGGACGGCAAACTGGTGGCGTATGCTTCGGATCGCGCTGGGGACGGGAGGCTCGATATCTACGTGCAGCAGCTTTCGGGCGGGCAGCCGATTCGGCTGACGCGGGATCCGGCAGATGATCTCGAGCCGGATTTTTCGCCTGACGGGAGCGTGGTGGCCTTTCATTCCGACCGGCAAGGGGGAGGGGTTTATGTGGTACCCGCACTGGGCGGAGAGGAGCGGCTTGTCGCCGGACAGGGTAGACGGCCAAGGTTTTCTCCCGACGGGAAATGGATCCTTTACTACGAAGGGGAGTTTCTCAAACCAACGGCAATCTACATCGTCCCGGCGCAAGGTGGAGAGCGCAGGCGCATTGCTCAGGATATCCAACCGGAGGTTTACCCAATCTGGTCCCCGGACGGGAAGCGGGTCCTGTTTCTCAGCCGATCTTCTCTCCAGAACTACTACTGGTACATCGCGAGTGCGGAGGGAGGCCTGAGCGTCCGGGCATTCGCACACGACTACTACGCCGCTTGGGCTTCGGAATGGCTCCCTGGTCGAATAATTGGAGGTTTCCCTCACATTTGGGAAGTGGATGACAAACCGAAAGCAGCCCCAAGCGGAAAGCGGAGGTGGATCACGAACGGCTCCGGTACCGAGGTGGCCCCGCGTCTCTCCCCATCGGGCAAGCTGGTTTTTGCGAGCCAACGCCGAGTCACTGACCTGTGGCGGTTGGATCTCGATTCCAACACGGGGAAGTCAAGGGGAGAACCTCGCCAGATCACCCAAGATCTGCTGCAGGAGTATGCTCCTTCCCTCTCGAAGAATGGCAAATCCCTCGCCTATTCCTTTCGGGACTCGACGTCCTCATCCGTGGTGCGTCTTCGCGATCTGGATACGGGAAAGGACACAACCTTGGCTTCGGAAAGCAATACAAGACTACGAGCCAAGATTTCACCGGATGGAGAGTGGGTCGGGTATGATTCCATACGGGACACTTCCCTTCATGTCGTGCATTCGAAGACGAAGGAAGTCCGTAAACTCTGCGAGAACTGCGGATTCATTTACGGCTGGTCACCAGACAGTTCGAGAATCATTTTCTACAATGGAAATCCGATACGGTTCTACACCATCACGTTGAATGGCGGGATATCGGACCTGATCTCCGATCCGAAGAGGAACATTCATGGAGCAGCAATCTCGCCTGACGGGCGGTGGCTGGCTTTTCACGTTCCTCTTACGAATCTCCACCACGATTTATACGTCACGCCTTTGCACAACGGGCAGGCCGGCGCGGATGTGGAATGGATCGCCATGACGAGGGACGAATATGTGAACCAGACGCCTTGGTGGTCAGAAGACGGCAATCTGCTTTACTTCATTTCCAACCGTGATGGATTCAGTTGTATCTGGGCGCAGCGGCTCGATCCTAGCCGTAAGACACCGGCAGGCTCTCCTTTCGAGGTGTATCCGTTCCACTCTGTGAGAAGGTCGATTCCACCAAGCACTGCCGGGTTCGGTCCGGCGGTGGCGCGGGATTTCCTCATTTACAGCATTACTGACAATACGGCGAACGTGTGGGTGGGTGAACCTCGGAAGTAGGTAGAGGGGCTTCAGGAGGCTTTGCGGTCTTCGAGCGCTTTTACCCGATGGGAGAGTTGCTCCATCTCGAGGTCGGTCACACGGAGCACGGCGGCGCGTGTGCGCGCCCGCGCCTCGGCGGGCGAGGCCCACTTGTGAAACTCGGTGAGGAGGGTCGTCTCTACCCGCTCGATACGCATCTCGAAGCGGGTTTCCATTTCGCGGAGTTGTTCTGCACTGCGGGTTTCCACTTCGCGAAGCTGCCCTGCAATCCCGGCTTGCATTTCGCCAAGTTGCTCTGCGATCCGGGTTTGCATTTCGCGAAGTTGCTCTGCAATCCAGCTTCTGTCCTGGTCTGTAAGACTCATTCGGTGTTCGGTTCCCCTCCGGTTTGAGTATAGGCGATTTGAAGACGTTTGATCAGGCGACCCTGGGCATCGGGGAGGAGAGGTAAGGGCAAGCAGCAGTATGCTAACCTTGAAGATTCAAAGTGGTCGCTGGTGCCGGCCCGAGTCAGTGAATCATTCGTTCTAAGAACGTATCCTTTCGGAGAGGCGGACTTAGTAGTCAGCTTCTTCACCCGGGATCAGGGGAAATTGCGGGGCGTCGCGAAACGAGCGCGGCGGCCCAAGAGCGCCTTTGGGGCCGGGCTGGAACGGTTGTCGCTGGTGCGGATGCACTATTTCCAGCGGGAAACACGGGAGCTGACGACGCTCGATTCGTGTGAACTGGTGCGGTCTCCGTTTTCCTTACTGGGGAATTTCGAGACTGGAGTGGCGCTGGATTACATGGCCGAAGTGACGGATGAGCTGCTGCCGCAGGGCGAAGCCAATGAGCGGCATTTCCGGCTGCTGGTTGCGGTTCTGGAGTATCTGCAGACCCAGAAGGGCAATCCGGCGGGGGTGTGGCCGGCGGTGTTGTATTTCGGCTTGTGGGCAGTGCGGCTGGCCGGGTTTCTGCCCGCGGCGTTGCGGGTGAAGCCGGAGTCGCTCGAGATTGCGCGAGAGATGTACGAGACACGGATTCGAGACCTGAGGGCGCGGGAATGGACGCGGCAGACCGCGGCGGACCTGCGTCAATTGATCAACCGCCTCATTGAAGAACAGACGGAGCGCCGGCTGCAGAGCGCGCCGATGTTAGAGAATCTCTGACAAAGCAGTTACCTACCGCATGGACACCTTCCAGGAAACAATCTTCAAACTGAAAAAATACTGGTCTGACCGGGGCTGCATCATCCAGGAGCCCTATGACGTGGAAGTGGGGGCGGGCACGATGTGCCCGGAGACCTTTCTGCGCGTATTGGGGCCGAACCCGTACCGGGTAGCGTATGTGCAGCCGAGCCGGCGTCCGGCGGACGGGCGGTACGGGGAGAATCCGAACCGGCTGTACAAGCACCAGCAGTTGCAGGTGATTTTGAAGCCGTCGCCGAACGACATCATTGATCAATATCTGGGGAGCCTGGAGGCGATCGGGATCGACCTGACGAAGCACGATTTGAAGTTCGAGGAGGACAACTGGGAGTCGCCGACGCTGGGGGCGTGGGGGATCGGGTGGCAGGTGATGATGGACGGGCTGGAGATCACGCAGTTCACCTACTTCCAGCAGTGCGGGGGGATTGATCTGGATCTGGTACCGGCGGAGATCACTTACGGGCTGGAGCGGCTGGTGGCGTTCTTGCAGGGGAAGGACAGTGTGTTCGATATCGACTGGACGCGAGAGGTGAAGTACGCCGAGGTACGGCACGCCGAGGAGTTGCAGCATTCGGTGTACAACTTCGAGATGGCGGATGTGGGGACGCTGTGGCGGCTTTTCGAGTTGCACGAGAAGGAATGCCAGCGGCTGGCGGATGCCTACAAGGGGTTTCCGCAGAAGGAGCGTTTTCCGGTGCTGGCGGCGTATGACCAGGTGTTGAAGTGCTCGAATCTGTTCAACCTGCTCGACGCAAGGGGGGCGATCAGCGTGACGGAGCGGGTGGGGGTGATCGGGAGGGTGAGGAAGCTGGCAGTGGGTGTGGCCGGGATGTGGCTGGACCAGAACATGCCGGCGGCGGTGGAGGTGGGGCAATGAGCGCCGCTCCGCTGCTGATCGAGATCGGGGTGGAGGAGATTCCCGATTGGATGATCGCTCCGGCGGTGGAGCAGTTCCGGGATATGTTGGGGAAGCTGCTGACGGAGCACCGGCTGGGCGGGACGCCGCGGGTGGCGGATGCGACGCCGCGGCGCATTTTCGCGATCTTCGACGATGTTTTGGAACAGCAGCCGGACGCTGAGGAACTGGTGCTGGGTCCGGCGAAGGCGGCGGCATTCAAGGACGGGAAGCCGACCGGGGCGGCGATGGGGTTCGCGAGGAAGAACGGCGTGGATGTGGGGCAGCTTCACATCGAGACGACGGCGAAGGGCGAGTATGTGGCGGTGCGGAAGCGGATCGAGGGGCAGGCGGCGAAGTGGGTATTAGGGGAGCAGATTGCGGCGTTGATTCCGCGGATCTACTTTCCGAAGACGATGTACTGGACGGGGAAAAACGGGGTGCGATTCATCCGGCCGATCCGGTGGATTGTGGCGCTGCACGGGGACAATACGATTCCGTTCGAGGTAGCGGGCGTGCAGGCGGGGTATTACACGGCGCCGCACCGTCATTTCGGGGCGGCGACGGTTGGGGTGAACGCGGCGAATTATGTGGATCAACTGGCCGATTACGGGGTGGTTGTATCGGCGGCGAAGCGGCGGGAGATGATTCTCACCGGGATCAGGCAATTGCTGATGGGCCGGGGGCTCGAGGCGAAGATGGACGAGGCGCTGCTGGAGACGCTGGTGTATCTGACGGAATGGCCGGCGCCGATTCTGGGGAGCTTCGATGCCGGGTATCTGTCGCTGCCGGAGGAAGTGCTGGTGACGGTGATGCGGCATCACCAGAAGTATTTTTCGGTGACGGATGGGAAGGGGAAGCTGGCTCCGCACTTCATTGCGGTGATGAATATCAAGGAAGATCCGGATGGGCTGGTGCGGCAGGGCAATGAGCGGGTGCTGCGGGCGCGGTTCAACGATGCGCGGTTTTTCTGGGAGTTCGACCAGCGGAAGCGGCTCGCGGACCGGGTGCAGGATCTGGCGAATGTGACGTTCCAGGCGAAGCTGGGGTCGTACCTGGACAAGACGAATCGCGTGGCGGGCGTGGTGAAGGAATTGGGCGGCAATGCGGCGGCGGAGCGGGCGGCGCTGCTGGCGAAGTGCGACCTGACGACGGACATGGTGAAGGAGTTCACGGATCTGCAAGGCGTGGTGGGCGGATTGTACGCGCGGGCGCAGGGGGAAGAAGAGGCGGTGGCGCAGGCGATCTACGACCACTATAAGCCGGTGAGCATGGAGGGTCCGATCCCGTCGACGGCGGAGGGCTGTTTGGTGGCGCTGGCGGACAAGGTGGATACGCTGCGCGGGTGTTTTGCGATCGGGCTGATTCCGAGCGGATCGAAGGACCCGTTCGCGCTGCGGCGGGCGGCGCAGGGGGTGGTGAAGATTCTGGTGGAGAGCGGGCTGTCGATTCCGCTCGAGAGGTTGGCGGCGGGGGACAACGGGCTGCTGGAGTTTTTGTTGGACCGGGTGCGGTATTACTTCAAGGACGTTCGCGGGTTTGCTTACGATGAAGTGAACGCGGTGCTGGCGGCCGGGCATGACGATTTGCCGGATGTGGGAAAGCGCCTGGCGGCGATTCAGGCAGTGAGGCCGACGGCGGATTTCGAGCCGCTGGCGGCGAGTTTCAAGCGCATCAAGAACATATTGCGGCAGGCCGGATTCGAAGGCGGCGGGGCGGTGGATGGGAATCTGCTGGAGGCAGGACCGGAGGCCGAGTTGGCGGCGGCGTTCGAGGGACTGCGGGCGCAGGTGGCGACGTTTCGCGCGAGGAAGGACTATCGCACGGCGCTGGCGCTGATTGCGTCGCTGCGGCCGAAGGTGGATCTGTTCTTCGACAAGGTGCTGGTGAATGCGCCGGATGAGCATGTGCGGCGGAACCGGCTGACGCTTCTGGCGAATTTGTTGACCGAATTTTCCGTGATCGCCGACTTTTCGGAGATCGTGACCAGTTTCTAATGGAAGGCATATTAAGGAGAGATATTCAGGTATGAGCAAGTACGTTTACTCGTTCGGCAACGGGACGGCCGACGGCGAAGGCAAGATGAAAGATATCCTCGGGGGCAAGGGAGCGAACCTTGCCGAGATGAGCCGCGCGGGCGTGCCGGTTCCTCCGGGATTCACGATCGCCTGCCAGGTGTGCAACCTGTATTTCGAGGCCGGGAACCGGGTTCCGGAAGAGATCACCGAGCAGATGTACGAGGCGCTGGGGATTCTGGAAGGACGAATCGGGAAGCGGCTGGGGGATGCGGAGAATCCGCTGCTGGTGAGCGTGCGGAGCGGGGCGAAGTTTTCGATGCCGGGGATGATGGACACGATTCTGAACCTGGGATTGAACGATAGGAGCGTGAAGGCGGTGGCGAAGCTGACAGGCGACGAGCGGTTCGCCTATGACTGCTACCGGCGGTTCATCCAGATGTTCAGCGGGGTGGTGCTGGAGATTGCGAAGGACGAGTTCGAGCACATCATCGAAGCGCGGAAGAAGAAGGTGAGAGTGAAGCTGGACACGCAACTGTCGGCGGCGGACTGGCAGGCGGTGATTGAAGAGTACAAGAAGCTGGTGAGGAAGCACAGCGGTCGCGAGTTTCCGCAGGATTGCAAGCAGCAACTGGAGATGGCGCGGGACGCGGTGTTCCGTTCGTGGAATAACGACCGGGCGATCTACTATCGCAACATGAACAAGATTCCGCACGATCTGGGGACAGCGGTGAACGTGCAGGCGATGGTGTTCGGGAACATGGGGGAGACGTCGGCGACGGGCGTGGGCTTTACGCGGAACCCGGCGACGGGGGAGAACAAGTTTTACGGCGAGTTTCTGGTGAACGCGCAGGGCGAGGACGTGGTGGCGGGAATCCGGACGCCGCGGCCGATTGAGGAACTGGGCGAAGTGATGCCGGAGGTGTACCAGCAGCTTCGCGACATAACGGCGATGCTCGAGAAGCACTACCGGGATATTCAGGATTTCGAGTTCACGGTGGAGAAGAACAAGCTGTGGATGCTGCAAACGCGCAACGGGAAGCGGACGGGTCCGGCGGCGGTGCGGATTGCGGTGGAGATGGTGCATGAAGGGCTGATCAACAAGAAGGAAGCGGTGATGCGGGTGGAGCCGGCGCAACTCGATCAACTGCTGCACCCGATGCTCGATCCGAAGGCGCTGAAGAATCTGACGAAGCTGGGGAAGGGGCTGCCGGCGTCGCCGGGCGCGGCGGTAGGACGGATAGTATTCACGGCGGACCACGCGGTGGAGCAATCGAAGAAAGCTCCGGTGGTGCTGGTGCGCAAGGAGACGGTGCCGGACGATATACACGGCATGGAAGTGGCGAAGGGGATTCTGACGTCGCGCGGGGGAATGACGAGCCATGCGGCGGTGGTGGCGCGCGGCATGGGCACGCCCTGCGTGGCGGGCGCCGAGTCGATCAGCGTGGAGGATCGGAGCCAGACGATCACCGTGGCGTTGGATGGGAAGAAGATGACGCTGAAGGAAGGCGACTGGCTGTCGCTGGACGGATCCACGGGGGACATTTACGCCGGGCAGGCGCACACGCTGGAGCCGGATCCGACATCGGGCGTGCTGGCGGAGTTCATGAGCTGGGCGGATGAGTTCCGGGGCGGGTTCGGAGTGCGGGCGAACGCGGATATTCCGCGCGACGCCAAGCAGGCGCGGAAGTTCGGGGCCGAGGGTATCGGGCTGTGCCGCACGGAACACATGTTCTTCGGCGAGGACCGGCTGCCGCACGTGCAGGCAATGATTCTGGCGGATGACGAGAAGGGCCGGCGCA
>JADLBD010000282.1 GCA_020847975.1 Bryobacterales bacterium
CTCGAGGAGGAGTTCATCGAGGAACCTGCTGCGAACGCCGAGTCCGAAGCGCATCATTTCGGGATGGGGCAGCGCCCGCAGGATCGCCATGCCGCGCTCGCCCGCGAGGCGGGCCGCGAAGGGATCGTGGACGAACCCGTCCTCGCTCTCCGTTTCGAGTGCGCGGCAGGCAGCCACCATCAGGGCTGTGTCGCTAACGTGGTTGATTTCACCGTGCGAAGAAGACATCACTTCATTATCTGGCGAGGAATATGGCGTGGCGGTCCTGCAGGTGGCGTAAGCCACTCCTGATTCCATTCCGCCACCATGTCGAACTGCGCGGGCGGAAACGAGAGGTTCTGTGCCAAGAGTCGATGCGCGCCGCCGGGCGTAGGAATCGGGTGTCAGGCCGGGGAGGGCTCCTTGATCAGTGGAGGTGGACATGCGGGATCATCGCTCTGATCAGTGTGTGGGACCGGGGCAGGCGGTGGGACGTGCTCTGGGAGTGAGTGCGACGGCATTGACAGCGCCGGATCACTTCAGTACCTTATAAATTACTGAATTATAAAAAATGGCAAGCCGAAACCGCCGCTTCAAAACCGCCATCTACGAACAGTTCGCGCGCATCGGGAAAGCGATTTCCAACCCCAGCCGGCTGGAACTGCTCGACCTGCTCTGCCAAGGTCCTCGGACGGTGGAAGCTCTTGCCAGGGAAGCCGGTCTGGGGCTTGCCAACACTTCGCAACACCTGAAGGCGCTGCGGGAGGCGCGGTTGGTGGAGGCCGAGAAGTCAGGCCTCTTCGTCACCTACCGGCTGGCCGGGGGCCAGGTGTGCGAGTTCTTTCGCGCGCTGCGGTCACTGGCCGAAACTCATCTGGCCGAGGTTGGTGAAATCACCCGGCGCTTCCTGGAAGCTCGCCAAGGTTTACAGCCGGTGGACCGCGGACAGCTCATGGCCAAAGTGCGGGAGGGGGCCGTTACCGTACTCGACGTCCGGCCACCGGAGGAGTATCGAGCCGGCCACTTGCCCGGCGCTTTGTCCGTTCCGCTGAAAGAATTGGAACGGCGCCTGGCAGAGTTGCCCCACGACCGCGAGATCGTGGCCTATTGCCGCGGTCCGTATTGCGTGCTGGCAGTGGAGGCGGTGGAGATTCTGAGGGCGCGCGGTTTCGAGGCGTTCCGGATGGAGGAGGGCGTCGCCGACTGGCAGGCAAAGGGCTTTCCTGTCGCGGTGGGCGAGGAGGCGTAGGAAAGGGAGTATCGACACGTGGACAGAAGGGGGAAAGATGCAATCGACGATCGTGGTGCTTGGCGGCGGGATAGGAGGCATGGTGGCGGCGAACGAGATTCGCCGGCAGTTGCCTTCCGCGCATCGGGTGGTGGTGGTGGAGAAGAGTGAGCAGCACGCGTTTGCGCCCTCATTCCTCTGGCTAATGACGGGGGATCGGGAACCCGGCCAGATTCTCCGGCCGTTGGCCGGACTGCTGCGGCGAGGGGTGGAGCTTGTCCATGCGGAAGTGCTCAGCATTGATCCGCTCCGCCGCAAGGTGAAGACGAGCGCGGCGGAGATCGCCTACGATCACCTGATCGTAGCGTTGGGCGCCAATCTGGCTCCCGAGGCCATCCCTGGGCTGGCCGAGAGCTCGCACACGTTCTTCACGTTTGACGGCGCTACGCGCCTGCGGGACGCGCTCCGAGGTTTTTCGGCCGGGCGCATTGCGGTGGTGGTATCCGCCATGCCGTACAAGTGTCCCGGGGCTCCGCATGAAGGGGCCATGCTGATCGCGGATTATTTCCGCCGCCGCGGCTTGTCCGGCCAGGTGGAGATCCACTTGTTCACACCGGAGTCGCAGCCAATGCCGGTGGCGGGTCCGCAGCTTGGTGAGGCGGTCCAGGGCATGCTCGAATCGAAGGGGGTCGATTTCCACCCGCTGCACAAGCTTGCGGCAGTGGACGCGAATGCGCGGGAGATGAGCTTCGACAATGGAGTGCGAACCGGATACGACCTGTTGGTGGCCGTGCCGCCGCACCGCGCGCCGAGGGCGGTGGTGGATGCCGGTCTCACGAACCAGGCCGGCTGGGTTCCGGTGAACCCGCAGACACTGCGGACGAGTCAGGAGGGCATCTACGCGATTGGCGATGTGACGTCCATTCCGATTCCGGGCCGTTGGAAGCCGGATGTTCCGCTGATGCTGCCGAAGGCGGGCGTATTCGCCCACGCGCAGGCGGAAGTGGCCGCACGGCGCGTCGTTGGGGAAGTCACCGGCCAGGCGTGTGAAGCGGCATTCTGCGGGGACGGCTACTGTATGTTGGAAGCGGGCGAGGATCTTGCGGGGTTCGCCTTCGGCAACTTCTTCGCGGAACCAGCGCCAACGCTGCAACTGCGGCAGATCGGGAAGTCCTGGCACCTGGGCAAGGTTCTCTTTGAGAAGTGGTGGCTGGCTCCGGTAGGTTTGCGGCGTTCGCTCATCGGTTGGGTGGTGAAAGCGGGAGGGCGGCTCTACGGCATACCAATCAGCCTGTGATCTTTGAACGGAAAGGAACAGAGATGAACTACCTCATCATTCTGAATGACCCTCCCTATGGAACCGAGCGCAGCTATAACGGCCTGCGGCTGGCGGCTTCCCTGGCGAAGGAAGAAGGCCTGAGTGTCTCGGTGTTCCTGATGGGCGATGCAGCGTCGTGCGCTGTCGCCGGCCAGACCACCCCGAACGGGTACTACAACATTGAGCGGATGCTGAACATCCTCCCGGCCAAGGGGGGCAGGATCGGCGTCTGCGGGTCCTGTATGGACGCTCGCGGCATCCATCCGGAGAAGCTCTTGCAGAGCGCTCATCGAAGTTCCATGGAGGAGCTGACTCGATGGACGAAAGAGGCGGATCAGGTGATCGTCTTCTGATCGAGGAAGCGGTCCTTCCGATTCTCGAGGGATAGCCGGCACTACGGGATGAGGGTGACGCCGGGGTGAACCGCGGCCAAGGCCTGATCCATGGTGACTAACGTTCCCCCATGGTTGCGCGCCAACAGCACAAGGTAGGCGCCGGTAACCTGACGATGCCCAATGACTCGTGCCGTGGGCAGGTCGAGATACGAAATATTGTCCGGCCAGAATTCATGTCGCGGGAGAGTTGAAATCGATTGCAGCAGCAACTTAGCGGATTCCGCCGTTGCGTCCACACCGACGCGCAGATGGAAACGAAATAGCGCGCCTTGGGTAATCGGGCATGTAGCAAACGGATGTCCCTTAAGGAGCCAGGCCGCCGCCCGCGCGTTTAGACTGTGCGGGCGTCGGAAGCGCGATGAGGACGTTGGAGTCGAGAAGATAGATTTTACTCTTCATCTTCGAGAGCTTTGACATCTTCGCTGGTCACCGGCCGGGTGCAACGAAAAGTGGCGAAACCGTAGTCGCTCATCTCTATGGTTGCGCCTTTTGCGCTATGCGCAGCTTGAAGAATGAGGTCCCCGATGACCTGTCCAAGGCTGCGATTTCGGTCCCGGGCAATGGCTTTGGCGAGGTGATAGGGCTCATCGGGGATATCAACGGTAGTGCGCATAAACGCATCATGGCACAACGGGAAGGGACGAACTCGCCAGGGCCTCGGGGGCGTTGCCTCGCGGCGATTTTCTCCCTGTACCAACCGCGCATCTACAATCTTGGCCAAGAGCGACTATTTACCCCGGTCGTCTTGACGGTGATAATAAGCCGCGTCTGCCTCGGCGTCACCCTGGATCATACACTTTGGACATGGCAGACCAGGAAAGCGGCGGTTAAACTCCTGTCTTCGTTGAGAGGGCGACCTTTCGGTGAAGGCCGCCGGCTTCGCGAAGAATGCCGCGTCCGGCTCGCCGGGAGCAACGTGAAGCACTTCATCCGTTTTGGCAATATGAACATTCGCCTTGTTCGACCCCACAAATAGAACTTTTTTCATGGGAAAGCATCCTAGCGCCGGCGCGCGCCATCGCTCCTCACGTATTACTCGATCCTCGCCGGGCTTGCTAATCCTCACCATGTCATGAACGACTGGGTATCCAAGTAACATATCCGGCTCAAGATCGCCGGTGCATGGTTGGGACTGCCGATACCAAGCCACCGTCGCCTGACGCAAAGGGCTGGTTGTCAAGGACTCAGTAAAACCGTCGATGACGACCTCCTCGGCAGATGCAAGGTCAATGATGACACGCTGTTCCGCCGATGTCTTGTTGTCCGGTCCCTGGATGGTACGGGCGCGAGCCATGGAACCGTCGCTGCGAACTACTTGAGTGATCTGGTCCTGCGTTTGCACTTTACCTCCACGGCCATAGGACGTTTCACGCACCGCGGCAGTGAACGGAACCCGGCTCGAGGCGCCTAATAGTTTTTGCATGAAGTAAAAGCCCGTAAACAGTCCCACGCTTGCCAGTCCCAAATGCAGGACTCTATATTCCCAAATTCTGAAGCGGTTGAACATATAAACCCTCTTTGACGTTCATCGAAAGCTAAAGGCATATGGAAGTTCGAACGGAATGGCTAGGCACAACCACCAGAGGAACAAGGTGATGGCCCAAAGCATGTGGACCAGCGATCTCTGCAACGCATCGAGTATCCTTCCGTACAATTAAACAGTTTGCAATGATAATACTCACAGACAATCCCGCCACCGTATAGATCGCATTCATCATCGTGGAACCAATTACATTCTAATTGCGATCCAAGGGTTGAGCCGTCGCTATAGCAATTCTGTGCATAGGCCAAGCCGCAGCCTATCACGATGGAACTCGCCAAGCAGACTATCACATCCGCAAGTTTCCGAAAGCTCATAAATCTCCTTTATAAACGTGGATCGATCAGTCGATTGATTTTGCCAGCTTAAGCCCAAAAGAAACTAAATGCAAGCGAAAAAATCGAGATGAATTCGAGATGCACAAACGGGCCGCCCGCCATGCAATCTCAGTACTCACAAACCGGAAGACACGCGGCGCACTTTTCGGCGCATGAAGTAGACTAACTTCAGAACTCCTATGGTAGCCCGGCGACTGCGCTGGATTCGTTTAAGATACGTGGGCGCCGTCCATGCAGGGATGGCACTGTGAACGACGTCGAGCAGAGTGCTTTTTTCGGGATAACACGGACCGGTTCGCCGCGGGCCTCAAACAGGCTATATGGCCGCGACTGTTGCACGATTCCGGCCGAAGAGCGGGACGCGCTGCTGGCGGGGTCTGACGTTGGGCCAGCCTGTGGTGGGGGGCAGCAGGCGATGGCGGGAGGATCCGGAGTTCCCGATGCTTGCGGGCCGGGACATCCCTGGGGCCGTATCGCGTGGAAGGCAAGGGAAGGCGGCATGAGCAAGAAGAAGAAGTTGACTACAGATGGTTTGGTGTATACTGGGCCGGCCCGGAAGCGCAAAATGGAAGTCCCGTATGAGAATTATCGCGATACTCTCGATAGCTGTGACTGCGATGGGTCAGTCACCGCCAACCGCAACTGTGCCTGGCTGGAAGCTGAGCATCGAGGAACTTCGAAAGCAATACAGCCACTATGGCGTGGGGCGGAGGCTCAAGCCAGGAGTTTGGCCGAACAACAGCCGGGTGGCGGTATCGCTGAGCTTCGACGTCGATAATGCAACCGCCTCGCTGGCGAGGGGCGAACTCGGATCCGAAGTGATCTCGCGCGGGATGTACGGCGCGATCGACGGCCTGCCGCGCATCCTGAACATGCTCGACCGGCAGAGTGTACCCGCGTCGTTTTTCATCCCGGCGGTGAGCGCGCTGCTCAATCCGGAGATGATCCCTTTGATCCTTTCGAAGAAGCGGCACGAGATTGGCGTGCATGGCTGGATCCACGAGAACCTTGGCATCCTCAGCGACAGCGCCGAGGAGTTCCGCTTGTTGAAACAAGCGATCGAAACACTGACCAAGGCGATGGGGAAGCGGCCCGCCGGCTATCGGGCGCCTTCGTGGGCCATGAGTCCTTTCACCTTGCGGCAAGTGCGGGAGGCAGGCTTCCTCTATGACAGCAGCCTCATGGCAAGCGACGATGCGTATGAAATCACCATCGATGGGAAGCCGAGCGGCGTAATCGAACTCCCGATTGAACGAATCCTGGACGATTTTCCGTACTTCGGGGCGGCCAACGGGTCGCTGCCTTCTCCGGAGCAGGTAGACCAGATCTACCGCGCGGAGTTTGATGTGGCCTACCGGGAGGGCGGCCTGTACATACTCACCATGCACCCGCACATCACTGGGCATCGATCGCGCGTGCTGTGGCTCGAGAGGCTGATCGAGTATATGAAGTCGAAACCGGGCGTCTGGTTCGCGACGCATGAAGAAGTGGCCAGGTATGTCAAGGAGCACTCCGGCAAGTAACGGCCAGCGATAGACTTCCGGAGTGCGGTAACGAATCGGGCAGAACCGGCTATCGCCCTTGGCCTTGGGGTCCCCCTCCTATAGCAGAGGCGGAAAGCGTTCCCTCGAACTCTCCGGTATTCGTCAACAGTTTGGCGTTTCCAGAAGCGTTGAACAACACCGCACCCAACGTCCCCGTCAACTTAAGTGTGCAATCCTGGGCTACGCTGCAGCTCGCGGCCGCTCCCTCGAAACGCCCGGTTCCATAGATAATCTGATAAGTCTCCGTCAGGTGGCCCACCAGATGATCCAAATCCACGCAAAGGTTCCCCTCCGTAATCTTGACTGTCAAGAGACTTCCGTCTTCAAAGCGAAACACGCCTCCGGTTACAACTTTATAGTTTGGGCCGGCTCCGGCGCCGCAACTGCCGAAAGACGAGGGGGCTGCTTCATCCGTGCGAAGTTTACGAAATGTAAATTTCCCCAGCGTTCCTTCACCGGCCAATTGCTCTTCATCGGTAATTGTGTTGGGCCCCAGATCGATCGTAGTGGCTACCATGCTTCCCGAATATGTCAACTTGACGGGCCTTTGTTGTGCGTAGACGCCTGCCGCGCCGAGATTGACCATCAGCGCCCAGGCTGCTAAGTGTTTCATGAGTGTTCTCCTTCGACGTGATTTTGGGTTCAGGGCATCCTCGCCCTGAAGCGAACGATACGGCCATTCGACTTGCTTCATCCATGCCCAGGCGCTCATTTTGAGATGAACGTCACATCACCAGCCAAACTACTGATCACGAAGAACGTATCTCCGGCCTCATCAACAGGTCGTCCGTGATAGACTGTTCTCCTCGGCGGATGGGACCATGGCCGCTCCGAATCAACTGCCAGTCCGGCTAGCGTTTGGACCTTTCGAAGTGCACGCCTCGACTGGTGAGTTACTGAAAGGCGGCATTCGCATTCGCCTTCCCGCTCAACCGTTCTCGATTCTGCTTCTTCTCTTGAGAACTCCCGGCGAGCTGGTGACGAGAGAACAGTTGCGCGAGCAGATCTGGGGGGAAGGAACCTTCGTTGATTTCGAGCATGGCCTGAACGCGGCGATGAATAAGCTGCGGAGGGCGCTGGGGGATTCCGCGGAAGAGCCGCGCTATATCGAAACCATTCCGGGGCGCGGGTACCGGTTTATTGGGACACTGAACTCCGGGCACGCAGTAGCAATCTCACTGATCCCTGAATCCGAGGCTCGCAGCCTTCGGCCGCGGCCGCGGCGGGGATTGGCTGCATGGGAGAGGCTCGCCTGGGTCGTGGGAGCTCTGGTTTGCCTGGTGATTGGATTGCGTTTCCATAGTGCGCCGGCCGACCCTGTCGACTGGAGGCTTACGCGGATCACTGCCGATGCCGGACTCTCCTCCTATCCGGCGTTGTCTCCCGATGGCAAGCTGATCGCTTACTCGTCTGATCGCGGGCTGAATGGGGAGCAGGATTTGTATGTCAAGCAAATTGCCGGCGGCCAACCCGTCCGTTTGACATTCGATGGAACGGGCAACACGGCGCCGGATTTTTCGCCGGACGGCGCCCGGATCGTCTTCCAGTCGAGCCGGAACGGCGGCGGCATCTATGAGGTTCCAGCACTCGGAGGTGAGGCCCGGCTGGTGGTGCGGGGCGGTTTGAACCCGAAGTATTCACCAGACGGATCGCGGGTGGCGTATTGGGTAGGGGCGGAAGCCGTCAACTCCGCAGTGCCCGGCAGCGGCGCCGTATGGGTGGTTGCGATGAATGGCGGCGCCCCCCGCCGCATAGGATCACACTTCCCGGCTGCGCGTCAGCCGATCTGGCTACCGGACGGGAGGCATCTGCTATTCATCGGATACACGTCGCCGCGGGCGTACGAAAATTCAGCTATCGACTGGTGGGTGGCGGACACGGATGGAGATTCGGCCGTTAGGACGGGCGCCTACGAGGCGCTAGGGCGCGCCGGACTTCAGCCGGAAGTTTCGATTGGTCGACCAGCGTTGCGCTACCACTCTCGCATGCCTCCGCCAGGATGTTGGTCAGTGGTCGCGAATACTGTTGTCTTCGCAGCCGGTGCAGGCGACCACGCGGACCTTTGGGAAATCGGCTTATCCGTACGAACCTGGAAAGCGAGCGGCACCCTCAAGAGATTAACCACAAGCACTCTTAGCGAACAGAACCCATCCTGCACTCCAGCAGGTACGCTGGCATTTACCAGCTTGGATACAAGAAGAGATGTCTGGTCGCTGCCTTTCGATCTCGACCACGGAACGTCCAAAGGCACGTTGGAGCGAGTCACAATGGGTCCATCACGGCGAGAACACGCCTCGCTCGCGAAAAATGGACGCTTTTTGGCGTTTGCTTCCAGTCAGTCGGGGCGCACCAACATCTGGGTACGGGATCTGGTGGCCGGAAGGGAGTCGCCTGTCGCTGCTTCCTCCATTGAGCAGCATTACCCCGTAAGCAACGCAACGGGCGAAAGGATCGCCTTCTCGACCTTTGAAAAGGATACTCGCGCGGTACATGTGTCCGTGCCTGGAGGAGTTCCGGAGAGAGTCTGCGACGGCTGTCTCCGGGCGACTGACTGGTCGCGTGATGATAAGTCGATCCTGGTTTTTGGCGGCGATCCGTATCAAATCGACGTGCTCGATGTTGCTTCCCATCAGCGGACGCCGATTTTGAAACATCCAAACCACCATTTGCTGTATGCCCGGTACTCGCCGGACAATCGCTGGGTGAGTTTTACGGTGAGAACTGAGCCGGATCGGGCGCGGATCGCCATCGCGCCGCTCGATGGGTCGAAACCGGTTCCCGAAAGCGCATGGATCGAAATATCGGAAACAACGCCGGGGGATTGGGCCGACTGGTCGCCTGACGGCAAGACACTATATTTCTCCTCGACGCGAGATGGATACAGTTGTTTGTGGGGGCAGCGGATCGATGTCTCGTCCCACCGTCTCCTCAATGAACCGTTTGCCGCGCTGCACCTTCACGGGCGCGTATTCTATCAACCGGGATCGATGTGGGGAGGTTGGTCGGTTGGCGGCGGCCGAATCGCAATGCTGCTTGTGGAAGACACGGGAAACATCTGGATGATGTCACGCCACCCGCGATGAGCGCCAACAGGGCCGTGTCTTGCCGGCATCCATGAATTAGACTGGCCTAAGTGACGAGACGGGAAATGCTACTTGCGCCGATGGCGGCCATGGCCGGCCGGAGGCCGAACTTTGTGTTCGTCCTGGTGGACGATTTGCGGTTTGATGAGTTGCGGTGTACGGGACATCCGTTTGCGCAGACGCCCAATGCGGACCGCCTGGCGCGCGAAGGCGCGAATTTCCGCAATGCCTTCGCGACGACGCCGTTGTGTTCGCCAAGCAGGGCGAGCTTTCTCACCGGGCTGTATCCGCACGGGCATGGCATCACGGACAACACGGACCGGTCCGCCGCCAGCCATAAGCTGGTGACGTGGCCGCGGCTGTTGCACGATTCCGGATATGAGACGGCATTTCTCGGCAAGTGGCACATGGGCAATGATGACTCGCCGCGGCCGGGGTTCGACCATTGGGTGAGCTTTCCGGGGCAGGGAGAAACGGTGGACCCGGTTTTGAACGTGAACGGGAAAACGTTGCGCACTCGCGGCTATGTCACGGACATTCTCACCGAGCAGGCCGCGCAGTTTCTGGAGCGAGGGCGAAACAAGCCGTTCTGTGTCTATCTGTCGCATAAGGCGATTCATCCGAATGTCCAGCAGCGCAATGACGGCAGCATCACGAGTTACGGGAGAGCCGATGAATTCATTCCGGCGGGGCGTCACCGGACGCTCTACGCGCGGGAAAGCATTCCGCACAGGCCGAACTATGGCATCGCTCCGAAAGACAAGCCGGCGCTGCTGCGGCCAATCGAGGGGCTGGAGCCTCTGGGCCCGGAGACGGCGACGGATGACGCCACCATCCTGAACCGCATGCGGATGACGAAAGCGATTGACGAAGGATTAGGGCGCTTGCTGGAGGTTCTCTCCCGGCAGCGTGTGCTGGATGAGACCGCGGTCATTTTCACGAGCGATCACGGATACTTTTATGGAGAGCATGGGTTGAACTACGAGCGGCGGCTTGCCTACGAGGAGGCGATCCGGATTCCGCTGCTCGTCCGTTATCCGCCGGTGTTCCGTGCCGGATCGAAACCCGAGGGGTTCGCTTTGAGCATTGACATCGCGCCCACGGTGTTGGAACTCGCCGGCGTGCCAGAGCCAAGGGTGCATGGGCGATCGTTGGTCAAAGAGCCGGGCCGGGATGCGTTTCTGATCGAATACTACTCGGACACCGTGTTTCCGCGCATCCGCAACATGGGATATCACGCCGTGCGCACGCGGCGATGGAAATACATCCATTACGAGGAACTCGACGGGATGGACGAGTTGTACGATCTGTCGAAAGACCCTTACGAACTGCGGAATCGCATCGACGGTTCGCCCGAAGCGGGGGAACTGCGGCGGCGGCTGGCGGAACTGCTCAAGGAGACGTGAGATACGCGTAGTAGGCCTTGAGCTCGATGGCGGCGGTGTTCTCGTAGGGCGGAATGTAGCCGGTAAACAGAGGATTGCCGTGGAAGCGCGCCTCCTGCTTGCGCCAGAAGGCGCGCCAGTCGAGATTGCCGTCCGCCCGGAGGAGTTCATCGTTCAGGGCCTTGAGGAGCGGATCGTTCACGGTGTGCGAACCGGCGCCGCGGGTGGCGATGATTTGGGCGTGGTTAGCCGCCTGGAGGACGGCCGCGACGTTGCCTGCGCCGCGGCAGCTTCCGAGGATCACCAGTTGCGCGGATCGGGTGAGGTAAGGAATGGTCTGCTCGAGGAGGGTGGCGGCTTCGGCTTGTGGAGGCAACATTGGCATTCCAGTCGCCCTCACTTCTACACTAACGTTGATGAGGTTTGTTTCGCTGATGCTCGCCGTTTGCCTGCCAGCGGCATGGGCGCAGAAAAATACGGCGGCTCCCGAAAGCGGGAGCGCGCCCCGGCAGGAGACGGAAACCGCGCGGCGGACGGAATTGAATCTGATGGGCAAGACCGATACGGCGGGAGGGGAGAGCCGGCGCAACGAGAACATCTATTTCAACCTGGTGGACAACAATGCGCTGAAGGAATTGAACGTCCGGCTGGGCACCACGGCCACTATCATTGATCAGTTCCACCCCGAGCACGGCTATTTCAGCGCGGAGTTCGGCAATGCGCCGTCACAGGTGATCCGGCTGGCGTCCTCCTCGCGGGTGGGCTTTCACGGCAACCTCTTCGCGGCGCATTTGAACAGCGTTTTCAGCGCGCGCACCTTCTTTCAGGTGGGCGAAGTGAAGCCGGCGCATGAAAACAACTTCGGCTTTGTGGGCAGCGCTCCTGTGTGGAAGGGCGCGTTTGTGACGCTCGAGGGGAGCGAAAACCTGATTCGCGGCGTGGTGAACGGGAATGTGCTGGTTCCGCGGCCGGACGAGCGCACGCCGCTGGCCGCGGACCCGGCAGTGCGAGCGTTGCTCGACAGATGGCTCAGCACCTATCCGCGGGAGTTGCCCAATCGGACGGACATCAACGAGCGCGCGCTCAACACCAATGCGCCGCAGCGCGTCGATCTGCACAATGGCTCGATGCGGCTCGATCAGAATCTGGGGGAGTGGGGCAAGGTGTTCGCGCGATACCTGTACACCTATCAGCATGTGGAAGCTTTCGAACTGGTGGCCGGGCAGAATCCGAATACCGACACGCACGCGCATACGGCCCGGCTGACGTGGAATCGCGCCTGGAGCGCAGACACCATGACGGACCTGTCGGCGGGTTATGACCGCATCGGCTCCTTGCTGGTGCCGGAGAGAAACGCCGTAGGCCCCAATGTCGCCATCACGGGACTGACCTCGCTGGGGCCGGAATCGGGCATCCCTATCAACCGCGCGCAGAACCTGTTCCGCTATTCGGCGCATGCGCGGCTGGTGAGAGGCAATCATAACCTGACCGTGGGCTCGCAGGCGCTGCGGCGGCAGTTCAACGGCATCGAGTCTGACACGCACCGCGGTTACTTCAGCTTCACCGCGGACTTCGGACGGGACGCGATAACGAATTTCCGGCTCGGCGTGCCGACGCAATACATCCGCGCGGTGGGCAACATCTACCGCGGCTTTCGCAATTGGGATCTTGCGTTGTACGCGGGCGACGAGTGGCGCGTGTCGAAGAGGTTGACGCTCTCGCTTGGGCTGCGCTATGAACCGGTCACGACGCCGGTGGAAGTGAACGGGTTCAACACGATTCCCTATCCGTGCGACTGCAACAACCTCGCTCCGCGGCTTGGCTTCGCGTGGCGGGCGCCGGGGCGGGCGGGCGTGTTGCGCGGCGCCTATGGCCTCGATTACGGAGAGATCTATCCGGTGACGTTCCAGCAGGTGCGCTTCGCGCCGCCGCTGAACAACAAGATTGTCGTGCCGTCGCCGGATCTGCTGAATCCGTTCGGCGGGCTGGGGCAGGGCGGGGCACTCACCGTGGCCCGGCCGACGACGTATGTGCTGGACCCGCGGCTGGTGACCCCCTATGCGCAGCAATACAACTTTTCCTGGGAGCCGGAGCTTTCCCGGAACTGGCGAGTTCAACTGGGGTACGTGGGCAGCCGGTCAAACAAGCTGCTGCTGATGTGGTATTTGAACCGCGCGCATCCAGTGCCGGGGATTCCCCAGACGACGACCACCGTGAACGAGCGGCGGGAGAATCCGGATTTCGCCGAGATCCGGCGGGTGATCAACGGCTCGCGCGGGTATTTCGACGCGGCGCGGGTTTCGCTGGTGATGCCGCGATTTCATGGAATGACGCTGAATACCTCTTATTGGTTCAGCAAGGCGATGGATCTCGGGAGCGGCTATTCGAACACGGCGTACGACGCGGACTCGCGGCAATCGCGCAGCCAGAACGAATTTCTCACCTCGGCGGATATGAAGGGGTTGAGCAACTTTGATCAGCCGCATGCTTTTCTTACGCAGGCGCGGTATGCGATTCCTTCTCCGGCGGGGCTAAGCCGCGGGCAGGCGCGCTGGCTCGGCGGATGGTCGCTGAGTGGAGTCTTGCTGCTGAAGCAGGGAACGCCCTTCACGGTGGGAAGCGGATCGGATGCGCCGGGATTCGGCAACGTGGATGCGAACGGCGGGGACCGGCCGAATATCGTGGACGCGTCGATTCTCGGGCGCACGATTGGGAATCCGGACACCTCGCGAGCGCTGTTGCCGCGGGCGGCTTTTCGATTCATGCAGCCAACGGACGCGCGCGGGAACCTGGGCCGGAACACGTTCCGGCGCGGCGGGATTCGGAACGTGAATGCCTCGCTCACGAAAGAGTGGGCGATGCGCGGCGAGCAGCGGCTGCGTTTTCGCGCCGAAAGCGTGAACCTGTTCAACACCCCGCAGTTCGCCGAGCCGGGTTTCGACCTGGTGTTGCCGAATTTCGGCCAGATTACGAACACGCTGAATGACGGCCGGACTTTCCGGTTCTGGCTGAATTTCCTTTTCTAGCATCATCGCGGAAGGAGCACGGACGGAAAGTAGCGGGCTTTCCGCCGAACGTCTGAAACGGACCGGAGCCGCGATGGGGCGCAATATCGTGGGGAGATGGCGGAGGGCGGCTCTGGTGGGCGCGCCACGGCCAGCCTTGTGAATCAGGGGCGCGCCAAGGGCGAATCGAACGGTGTTGTCTTCTCGCGCGGAACTTTGGGGAACGGCCAGAAGCCGAACGTGGCTAGTCCGAGCAGGATGGTTGCGAAGTTTTGGGGCTTGGCTCCCGGGTTCTTCAGGAACTGATCCAGTTTGGCTTTGCCGTCAGGCGCCACCTTGGGCGGACCCTCGTTGAAAGCCATGAGAAGAGCCAGTTCTTCGGCATTGCCTGCTTTGGACAACTCCGCCAATCTCGGGTGCAAACCGCCTTCCACTGTCCGCTCCGAGAGATCCCTCAGATTTTCAATGGTGGTTCTCGAGTTGGGGAAGACGATGAAACTCACGGGAAAATTGTTCGTCCACAACGCGCTCGAGGTGGTACAGTCGACACCTACGCGCCTTGTGGAGCCCAGGTTCTTCGCCACCTTGTGGGAGCATTCGCCGAGAGCATGTTTGTTTGCCCCGGCATCGGCAAAGTAGAATCCGCTTTGCAGATTCTGATCGTGGCGGATGGCCAGGCCGAAGTCTCCCATACTCACTCCGAGCGCCCGAAGCGCCCCGTCCAGCGCGCCGTAGGTAACCTGAGAGGAATCGGTGTACATGTTCTGCAAGTAATTGGGGAGCCGTCTTTCGGGACGGAGCGGACGGGACCAGTTGCGGGGGGTAGTGGACACATAGTAGCCGGGTTTGGGATCACCGTTTCTTGCCTGTTGGATGACGGGCTGCTGGTTCAGGAACACCGGAGCCTTAGAATCGATGAGAATCCTCCCGCTTCTTACGAGGGGAGCTACTTGTGGATCGTTGGGGTCCAAGGCTAATACGCCAAACCAGCCGTCTCTCGCATTTCCCGCATTGCCCAGGCAATCATCCGGAGGCGGCTGGATTCCGGGAGGGCCATAAGCGGTAGGGGAGCCGTCGAAATCAATGTTCACATGACCAAAGAAGACGTAGGCAAGCGCATGGCTGGGAGTGGACTCCCAACTCACTTTCGTCAGTTGTACGCTCGTGTAGTCTACGGTGTGCCAGCCTCCGGGCATATTTTCAAAACGAAGCCTCGACATGATGGGAAGCCTCCTTCATGGATACATGCGCAATCGGAGGGACAGCGTAGCGAGGAAGATACTATTTCGTGTGAAGGCGGCAGAAGGCGCTCTTACGATTCGACAACATCCAATCCGAAGCCCGGCCGGTCGAGCGGGCGAGTATAGATGCCTTCCGCACCGCGGGTGATGGCGTGCTCTTTCTCCCAATGCTGGTACACTTCCGGCGGCCCGCCGGCGGGCGGCCAGAAGAATTCGGCCATCGGAGAATTAGGGGCGGCCATGACGAAATGGGTGGAATAGGGCGATGTGCCGCCCAGGTGAGGGATGACCGGAATATCGTAGGCGCCGGCGATGGCGGCGATACGGAGCAACTCAGTCAATCCGCCGCACCACTGAATATCGGGCTGCCAGATGTGAGCGCTGTTGTGTTCGGCCAGGCGGATAAATTCGTAGCGGGTGAACAGGTGCTCGCCGGTGGTGATGCGGCAGGTCTTGATTTGCGATTTGAGCCGGGCGTGGCCGGCGTAGTCGTCTGCGCGAAGGGGTTCTTCGATCCAGCCGACGCGGTACGGCGCCACGGCGCCGGCCAGTTGCAGAGTGTATTCCTCTGTCAGCGACATCCAGCAGTCGAGCATGATTTCGCCGCCGGGCCCGAGTTGTTCGCGCGTGTACTGCACCAGTTCGGCGTTCTTATTGAGCCCGTCCTGCCCGTCGAGCGGCCCGTAGGGGAGCGCCAGTTTGATCTTTTTGAAGCCGATCTCGATCTTCCATCTCACGTCGTTGAGCGTGGCGTAGGAGGGGATGCGCGGCTTCGTGGAACCGCCGATGAGCTTGTAGACCGGGACGCCCAGGGCCTTGCCGGCGATGTCCCAGAGGGCCAGGTCCATGGCGCTGATGGTGTGGATGACGGCTCCGGCGCGGCCGAATGTGAGCGTGCCCAGATACATAAGATCCCAGAGGCGGGCGATATCGAACGGATCTTCGCCGATGAGGAATTTCGCCACCGTGTCGAGGTGAGCGCGCCCGCCGTTGCCGCCGCGCCCATAGCCCGTAATGCCCTTGTCGGTGGTGATCTTCACGCTGAATGCGCCGCCCACGCCGGGATAGAGTTGCAGGTTCGGATTGAACGTTTCTGCTCCGCCCTGATGGCCGGGCGAATATTTGTTCATCGGCAGCGCCTTGTCCATCGTGGGCGCTGACCACTTCTCGTAGGCGATTTTGTAAGAGGGCAGGCGCGTGGCGGACCGCAGTTCCACCACTTGCACGCCGGT
Source organism: Bryobacterales bacterium (assembly GCA_020847975.1). Lineage (GTDB taxonomy): Bacteria > Acidobacteriota > Terriglobia > Bryobacterales > Bryobacteraceae > CADEFT01. The sequence goes on from JADLBD010000282.1 coordinate 16,289, forward strand.
GATTTTGAGATTGCTCTTTTCGTCAGCGAGAGGAAGCGGGGCGGCAGGCGCCTGGCCGAGGCTGAGCGCCGCCGCGCCGGCGGTGAGAAGTTCTCTACGTTTCACAATGCCTCCAACTATTCCGGATACTGAGGGTAAAAAGGGCGCAACGGCGACGGCGGAATGCGGAATTCTCTGACGGCATCGCGATTCACATCGAGTCCCAGGCCGGGGCCTTGCGGCACATCGATATAGCCGTCGCGAATCGTAAACAGCGACTTACTGTTGAGGACCTTGAGCGCGGGACTCCACTGCTCCTCGGGTAGAAACGGCGGAGTCACAATTGCCAGTTCCTGCCAGGGAACGCCGATCGCCGCGCCCGCCTGGAGCCAGCCGGCAACGCGCAACCCCATGGCGCCGTGCATGACGATGGGCCGGTGGAACGATTCGGCCAGCGCGGCGATCTTCCGGATCATGGAAAGGCCGCCGCACAGGATGGGGTCCGGTTGCAGGATATCGTACGATCCTTGCACGCAGCACTCCCGGTAGGCGTCGAGGCCCTGGAATCGTTCGCCGCCGGTAATCGCAATATCCACTTCGCGGGCCAGCCGGGCGGGGGAGAAGAAATCGTCGCGGGCGAAGGGCTCTTCGAGCCACGCCACGCTGTGTTTCTCGAGCGCGCGCGCTACGGCGAGCGCGGTGGGGTAGCTCCACAACCCGTTCAGATCGGCGGTGCGGTCCACCATGATGGAGAAATCGGGGCCCACGGCGGCGCGGATCTCGCCGCAGGCATCGGCGTCGCGAATCGCATCGGGACGCCAGGCCCGGATTTTGAGTCCGGAATAGCCGGCTTTCCTGATGCGTAGGGCCATGTCCGCCTGTTGCTGGAAGGTGACGTGGGATTGATCGGCCTTCCCCTTCCAGACGCACGTGAGGTAGACCCGGAGGCGCGACGGGCCGCCGCCGAAGAGACGATAGACAGGCTCGTTGGCGATCTTTCCGATGGCGTCCCAGATGGCATGCTCGACACCGGCCCATAGGGCGAGCCCGGCTTTCAGGTGACGGCCGATGTCGAACAAATCCTGGCCCACGAGGGCGCGGCGGATCCGGTCGAGCACGCGGAAATCCGCGCCGCGATCGAAGCAATAGCCGCGGACTCCGGCGTCGGTTTCCACTTCATAGAAGGTGTAGCGGGAGTATTTGCCGGCTTCCAATTCCTCACGCGGGGTGGGAATTTCTATCGGGAAGATATCGACGTTCCGGATCTTTGCCGGGCTGGCGGCAGCCGCCGCGGACAGGGTGGTGAGGAATGTTCTCCTCGACAGGGAAGCGGGCATGGGCGTCAGAACAAGTATTTTACGCCGAACTGCATCTCGCGCATGGTGCGCGCGGAAGTGATCTTGCCGAAGGTGGCCGCCGAGCGCACATCCGTTGCGGGCGCCGCAAAGTTGGGATGATTGGGAAAGTTGAAGGCCTCGAAGCGAAACTCCACTCGGTGATGTTCGCGGATGGCGGTCTCTTTGGTAAGCGAGAAATCCCACTGCTTCAGTCCGGGCGTGGTAAGCAGATTGCGGCCGGTGTTGCCGAAGCGGTAGAGCAGTTCGGGGTTGGTGGCGTTGAACGCGGCGGCATTCCAGAAGTTGTCCGGCGTACGGTTGGCGGGAATGGGGCTGATTCCGCTTGCGTCGGGCACATTGGGCGTACCGATCTGCAGCGGATCGCCGATCTGGCCGACGTTGATCGGTGTTCCGTCCGATAGCGTGATGATGCTGCCCAACTGCCATCCTCCCACGAGATAGTTTGCGGCGCGGCTTCCTGAAAGGAATTTCTTTCCCTTGCCGAAGGGGAGTTCATAGAGCAGGGAAGAGACGAAGCGGTGGCCGTTGTGGAATTGCGAAAGCGAGTGTTCGCGGCGCAGGTTGTAGTTATCGGTGGCGAACTGATTCTCGCCCGTGTTGTTGCGAATGGAACTGCCCTGATCGGTTGCCTTCGACCAGGTGAAGCCGGCGAGATAGGTAAGCCCTTTGGCGAAGCGCCGCTGCGCTTTGAGCGCGAGTCCGTGGTAGTTGGAATTGGCGTGGCTGTCCACGGTCTGAATCAATCCGTAGGCCGGGAAGGGCGAGCGCTGGAGCAGCGAGCGCGAGTCGTTGGGTCCCTTGCGCAGCACCGGCTGGTTCCATACGCGTAGCAACTCGAGTTTATGCCCGCCGTTGCCGAGGTAGCCCACCTCGAAGACGGTGTCCTGCCCGATTTGGCGCTGGACATTGAACAGCCACTGGATGATGTAGGGCGTGCGGCGGTTGGTGTTGTTGGCCAGAGTGAAGGTCGGGCCCTGGCAGGGGCCGGTGTAGTTGGCGCAGTTGCCGCCCTCGTATTTCCAGGGGTCGCTGAAGTTGGCGTTCGGCTTCTCCGAGTCGGCGGTAAACTGCGAGCGGCCGCCCACGTTACGCGTCAGGTCAAAGCGCGCCTCGACGATGTCCTGCACATAGAAAACGCCGGCTCCGGTGCGCACGGTCCAGTTTTCCGTGGGCCGGTAGGCAAGGCTGACACGCGGGGCGAGGTCGTTATAGTCTTTCTTCACTGTTTCCGGGCCGAGGAGGTCATCGCCTGTGGTGGTGGGGACGCCGTCGTTGAAACGGAATGGCAATCCTTCGTGGAAGTCGCCCTTGCCGGGCCGGATCATGACCGGAACTTTTGCCCCGGGAACGAGATCGCCATTGTACACGCCGGAGTCGTAAACAATCACGTTCATGATGCCGCGGTATTTGTCGTGGTAAGGCGGCGTGAACTCATAGCGCAGGCCGAGTTCGGCGGTGAGCTTCGGAGTAATCCGCCAGGTGTCCTGGAAGTAGGCGGAAAGCACCGTGGCGCGGAACAGGCCGTTTGAAAAGACACGGGCGCGCGTGGGTGTGGAGACTTCACCAAGCAGGTAGTCGGCAAACGGATGTCCGGTGACGGCGCGGTTTGCGGGGTCCATGGTGGCGATGGTGCCGAAACCGAAACTGCCGCGGGTGAAGGCGTTGCCGGTCTCATTGTAGCGGTCGCGGCGAATCTCGCCGCCGAAGCGGAAGGAGTGCTTGCCGCGGATAATGGACATGTTGTCGATCCACTGAAAGATCGCGGTGCGTCCGACGAAGGGGCCGTTGCCCTGTTCGCCGAAGCCGCTCAGGCCGAGTCCCAGTCCGATGGAAGGCGTGCCATAGGAAAGAGGCACGGGTGAGGCGAGGCCCTTGATGCCGAGTTCGCCGGTGACGTCGCGCTTGTAGGCATAGAACCGAGCCTGGTCATTCTTGAACTCCGTAAAGCCGAAGCGGAATTCGTTGACCACGGTGGGAGTGAAGGTGCGGATGTTGCTTAGCAACGCCTGCTTTGTGCGGGTAAGGATGTTGGCTTCCTGATCCTCGAAATCGGCAATTTCCTTGTAGTCCTCGTCGCTCCAGCTATAGCGGCCGAACCATGTGGATTTAACGTCTTCCGTATAGTCGATGCGCTGATTGAACTGCTCCCAGGTAATGGGTCGCGGGCGCTGACGCACGAAGTTGCCGAGGATGTTATCGCCGGGCCGCTGTGACTTCGGATAGAACTCGAGCAGTTTGGCGGAAATCGGATGGAAGCGGCTGGTGGGAATGATGTTGTTGGGAAAAGGAGTGGCGGATACGGCGCGCGGATTTCCCGCGGCATCGGTTGAGTACACGCGGCTGGACGGATCAAAGACGTTGCGGCCGGAGGCGCTGAAGTCACCAGCCCGCATGCGGTCGGGAGCTACGTTTGCAAGGCCCTGCAATGTTTTCTCCTCGCGCAGAGTCTCGAAGTTCGACATGAAGAAGAGTTTGTCGCGTATGAGGCGGCCGCCGAGCGTGAAACCGAACTGGTTGCGCAGGAACGGGTTCTTATCGCCGACCTTTTTGTATTCCTTCGCGTCCAGGCTGTCGCTGCGGACGAACTCGAACAGCGTTCCGTGGAAGTCATTGGCGCCGGCCTTGGTGGCTACGTTGATCTGCACGGCGGCGCGGCCGAACTCCGCCGAATAGACGCCGGTCTCGACCTTGAATTCCTGCAATGCGTCGATGGAAGGCTGGAGCGCGTAGATGTTGTAGCTCATGTCGGTGTTCTCGAGTCCGTCGAGAGTGTAGTGGTTGAACTGATTTCGCGCACCCGCCACCGATAGCGATTTTTCCGTGCGTGTACCGCCCTTGCGGGCCGCGGCTTCGCCGCCCGCGCCCTGCTCGGCGGAGACGTTCGGGCTCAGGGCCACCATCTGCAGGTAGTTCCGCCCGTTCAGGGGAAGTTCCACGATGCGGCGGTTGTCGATCACCGTCCCCACCGTTCCGCTCTCGGTAGTGAGCAGCGGGGCGCCTCCCTGAACTTCGATGGATTCGGTGACGCTGCCGACTTCAATGATGAAGTTCACGCGCACGGAGTCGGCTACCTGAAGGCGCACGTCGCCGCGCGTCGCTGCTTTGAACCCTTCCTTTTCCACGCGGATGGAGTAGACTCCCGGCGGCAGGAAGGGCGCGGTGTAGTTGCCGGTTTCGTTGGTTTCGACGCGGCGCACCTGGCCGGTGGCGGTGTTGGTCACCACGACAGTGGCAGCGCCGACGACGGCGCTGGTGGAATCGGTAACGGTACCGGTAATTTCCCCGAAGGTTTGGGAGAATGCTGGGAAGGCGAGAATCGATACGCCGATGAGGCGGGCAAGAAGTGGCAGTTTGTGCATTGAAGGCTCCGGATGGGGTGAGAGTCTATCAACGCAGGGAGGAGGAAGTCAAACGCTCCCATCGCTTAAGCGATGGGAGCGCATAAGTTCTCGGAAATTACGCTTCTTCTAACGGCGCCAACCACCCCGCCCGCGGAATCCTCCTCCAAATCCACGGTAGAACCGGGGTCCTGAGAAATAGTAGAAGCTCGGTCCCCAGCCGTAGTAATACGGCGAGTAGAAGGGCGAGTAGAAGAACGGATCGTAACCGTAGTAATAAGGAGCGGGCGGCGCGGGCCGTGAAACCCGTTGTTGCAGACGGGGCTCATAATCCTGCTGCCTCACGGGTTGGAAGGCCTGCGCGGAATTTTCCGTGTTGATGGTGAGTGGAGCGAGTGTCCGGAACGTAAGAACGGCTTCGGGATAGATTTCGGTAGCCCTTCCCCGCGTCAAGAGAACGCCGATGGTGGACGCAGCGGCTCCGGCAATGGCTCCCATGCCCGCGCCAAAGCCGCCGGCGGCGGCAGCGCCGATGGCGGCGCCGGTACCGGTGGTCACTCCAATCGCAGTGGCATCACGGCCCTTGGACGTGCCGCCGTTGTATTCCACTAACTGAGAGCGGATGGGGATTTGCTGTCCATCGACAAGGCTGATCTCCGTGAGTTCAATGCCAAGCCGGGAAGTGCCTTTGGAGCGGCCGGCTTTTTCCGCTTCGGCAACGCGTCCGGCGATGGTCTGTCCGCGGCGCGCCACCACGAGTCCGTTGACCACGAGCGGTTGAACGAGCGTACCCGTAAAGACGTCGCCTGGCTGGTTGTGATCACTCGAGATGGGCTGGTCCACGCGGACTTTCAACCACGTCCCAGCCGGCATGATGAGTTGGGAGGGAGGGGGTGCGCCCTGCTCGGTGGGTGGGGGTTCAGGCGTGGCGGGTTCTTCGTTCGCAACAGCGGAGTTGCCGGGAGGTGGCGCGGCATCTCTCCGTGGCGTGGCTTCCCCGAATTTCCGCCAGCCTGTTGCCGGGGGTGGTGACGGCGGAACCGGTTGCTGCGCGTAGAGGGGAACCAGTTCCGCGAACAAGCCCGCCAGCACAAGGGAGGTTAGAAATGTATTCTGAGCGCGCATACACTCTTGGTGGAGCAATTTGGCTGCCAGGCTGTAAGTGATTATTAATCAATCGGTAGCCAACCGGCTCCATGGTTCAGATCGGCCAGAGTGGTTGGTTTCAGCCACCATTCAACGGCTCTGCTGCTTCAGCGTATGGAGATAGGCCTGCTCCCGTTCCTCGACGTATGCCCGGTATCCGGCGGGATCGACGAACGGGTTCCGGGAGGAATCCTTGTGCAGCAGAGCCGCCTTCTCCGCCATGCCGTAGTAGGCGCCGTGGGCGCCGAGAAAGATATCGCAGTGCAGAGCCTTCAGTACCTTGAATGTGCGCGCGTAGTCAGCGGCTATGCCCGGATAGACTTTGTTGTTCACCAACTGAAAGCCGGGGTTCACGTTGGGACTCCCCACGATGACGACATCGTAGCTCTTGCCGCGATCGTTGGCCTTCATGGTCCAGGTGGTGCACCCGCGGGTGTGTCCCGGCGTGAGATGCGCCGACAGTGTAACGCCGCCGAGCGTCACCGTATCGCCGTCCTTCAATACCCGGTCTACCTTACAGGGCTTCCAGCCGCCCTTGTACAGGTACTGTCCTTCACCTCCTGATTCCACAACCTTTTCGTCCCCCTCCATGATGTATACCTTCGCCCCCGTCAATTCCTTGACCAGCGCATTGCCTTCGACATGATCGCCATGCGCATGGCTGTTGAGCAGGATTTTCACGTCGATGAATTTGAAGCCGAGCTTCTCGACGTTGGCGCGGATGATGGGTACTGTACGCTCGAAACTCGAGTTGATGAGGATATGTCCCTGGCTGGTCGTGATGAGGTAGGTGGAAAGGCCCTTGGAACCGACGTAGTAGAGGTTATCCGCAATTCGATGAGGCGGGAAAGGATCGTTCCAATCGCTCTGGGCGCATAAGGGGAGTGTGGCTAACAAAAGGGCCGAAGGGAAGCAGAAACGCATTTCTGAATTATATGCCTCGGGCGCGCGGCGGGACGTCCGACCCACCCTCACGCAGCAGTTGCCGTTTTTCGTAGTGCGGGGGGACGGAAAGGGAAAGCACGGGCTCGGAGAGTTTACCCTGCCTGCGGCGGCTGACGAGCCGTAAGTAGCCCAGGTAGTCCCCGCGATCGGCCTCGAGCACATGGATCTCTTGATCATTTTCAGGAGCGACGGCTCTCAACCAGTCCAGCCACAAGTGCCACCCATCGGGCAGCGTACCGGCCAATTGAATGTCCACGATGCCGGTCCGGTCCCAGTGCCGCCGCCACCAGGTTACGGAATGCAGGCACCAGTGGTCCTGCGTCCACCACTCCTGAAGGTGCTCCGGCAATGGGCCTTCTATCTCCCGCAGGAGTCCGGCCCCGGCGATCCCAATCTGCCCTCCCGGCTTGACGAACCGGGCCAGATAATTGAGATACAGGTCGTCTGTCCCGTAGTAAACGAAAGAATCGATGCCCACTATGGCATCGAAGAACTCCTCAGCGAAGGGAAGCGCCCGCGCATCCGCGTGGAGCGGAAACACACTCTCCTCGACGCCTGCGTCACGGATGCGTTGCAGGTTCTCCGAGGCGTTGAACCAGAGATCCACGGCCCAAACCTGCGCTCCGAATTCACGGTGCAAAAAGATCGAGGACGCCGCCCGGCCGCAGCCGAGATCCAACACCCGCATGCCGGGACGCAGGTCCATTTCCTCCGCCAGCCACTCGGCGATCCACAATGGATTGGCGGCGCCGCTGGCGCTGGCGATCAGCCATTCAGGGTGATAACGGGAGGACCGGGGAAAGCGCGCGGAAAGGAGGCGGGTATCTCGAGGCATGGGGAATGATACCGGTTACCGCGACGGGCGGCAAGATCGGGAGCCGAACAGGCGGCGAAGAAATTTCTTGACTACTGTTTCAAGCTGGTGAATTCTGTAACCGGGTCTTCACAAACGGCGCCGAAGCGCGACGCGGCCCGAGGTCCGGCGTGAGGAGGTTGGCCTTGCTCGCACAAGTGATGATGTTGCTGCTCTTTCAAAGTGATAGAGTCCGACAGATGGACGCGGTGGAGCTGGCGAACACGGCACGTGCGCGTGCCTTCGAGGGGGAGCGTAAAGACATCCCGGAGAAGGAGAAGCGGGAGTTCGAGCGGAAGTTCAACGACTTTGTGAGCAAACTGGCGGCTTTCACAGAAGAGTATAACGGGTCGAAGGGGCAGGTATGGCCGGCCAGGAAAGCCGAAGCGGTCACAAAGGCCTTCGAGGCATTGCGGGAAACAGAGAGTTGGAAGGCGCGGGGGGCCGGTTCCATGAAACCCTCCGCGCGGGAGGCGATGCTGCCCGCGCCGGAGGCGCGGCACGAACCGGCGCGGGCAGCAGTGGATGAAAAGTAACCTTCCAGCCTAGGCCCAATCCGGTTCACTTAATTAAGTGGCGGGACGGAAATGCGTCAAGACGCATTTGTAGCATGAAGGGGACAGGCCAGGAGGCCTATCCCACTTCTCGCTAAATGAACGGTATTGAGCCTAGGCCGCCGGAGCGGGCTTGGCTCCCCGCAGTTTGTTCACATAGCGGATCACCATGAAGATTACGAAAGCTACGATGAAAAAGTCGAGGCATGTCTGGATGAAGATGCCGTAGTTGAGAGTGGGCGCACCGGCAGCCTTGGCGGCGGCGAGTGTGGGATGTCCATTCCCGCTGAGGTCAATGAAAAGATTGTTGAAGTCCACCTTTCCGAGCAGGAGCCCGATCGGCGGCATGATGACGTCGGTGGTAAGCGAGGTGGCGATCTTTCCGAAAGCCCCGCCGACAATGACGCCAACGGCCATGTCCACCACGCTTCCCTTCATTGCAAATTCCTGGAATTCGCTGGCTAGTGACATATCTGTCTTCTCCCTTACGAACGAATACGCCCAGTCCGGTAGTTATAGCAGAAGAGGCGCATCGCGGTAAACAGGTTTTCCCGGCAGGTTTCCCCGGCTCCCGAGGAGGAGTTGTAGGGGGTATCATGGATTCCACCGCCATGAGCCGTCTCTTTCTGCTTCTGCTCCCGGCCCTTCTCTTCGGCCAGTCCACCGGCACCATTCTCGGCACGGTCTCCGATTCCACCGGCGCCGTGGTACCGGCGACCGTTATGAAGGTGGTCAACATTCTGACTTCTCAGCAATGGGAGGCGGCCTCCGATGCCGCGGGCCGCTTCGGCTTCCCGCGGCTGCCCGTCGGCGACTATAAGCTCGAGGCCTCCCACGCCGGATTCCGCCAGTTCCGCTCTGAGGCCATTCATCTCGACGCCGATCAGACCCGCGCGGCCAACATCGTGCTCGAAATCGGCCAGACCTCGGAGTCCGTCACCGTAACGGGCGCGGTCGGACTGGTAGAAACGGTCGGCGGCACCATCAAGGAAGTCGTGGACGAGAAGCGTATCAACGAACTGCCGCTCAACGGCCGCAACCCGCTCCAGTTGCAGCTTCTCATTCCCGGCGCCGTGCCGAGCACGGGCAGCGTGAGCCTGGCGCAGAATACCACCATCAGCGTCAACGGCGCGCGCGGGAACCAGAACAACTACATGCTGGACGGCGGCGACAACAACGACCCGCTCACGAATTCGGCCTCCATCGTGCCCAACCCCGACGCGCTCGAAGAGTTCAGCATCCTCACCAACAACTTCAGCGCCGAATACGGCCGCAATACCGGCGCGGTCGTCAACGCCATCACCAAGTCGGGCACCAACGAATATCACGCGTCACTCTATGAATTCGTCCGCAATGACGCATTCGATGCACGCAACTTCTTCTCGCTGGTGACGCCCAAACTGCGCCGCAACCAGTTCGGCGGAACCCTCGGCGGGCCCGTGCAGATCCCGCGCATCTTCAACGGCCACGACCGGACGTTCTTCTTCTTCTCTTACGAGGGCGTGCGGGAGCGGCGGGCGAACACGTTCTCGAGCCTGGTTGTTCCGACGGCTCTGGAGCGCGCGGGCAACTTCAGCCAGTCCGCCCGCAAACCTACCGACCCGCTGACGAAGTCGCCGTTCCCCGGCGGCATCATCCCCGCCACGCGCTTCGACGCCGCGGCAGTCAACTTCATCAACGCGCTCGTCCCGCTGCCCAATACCCCGAGCGGACAGCACATCTTCAACACGCCGCAGAACCTCGACGCCGACCAGATCATGGCCCGCGGCGACCATCAGATCACTTCGAAGCAGCGGCTCACAGCGCGCGTGTTCTACGAATGGGAGAGCACCTTCCTGACCGCCGGTCTGCCGAAACTGCACTCGTCCACCGGCTTTCACACCTATAACGTGATGGCGAACCATACGGACATCATCTCGCCCGGGCTGCTCAATACCGCGCAGTTCACCTTCGGCCGCGTACTGATCGAGCGCGGGCCGCTGCCCGTCGAAGGCGATGTCACCTATCAGTCGCTTGGCCTGAAGGTTCACTCCGACACGCCCCAATTCGCGCAGAACTGGCGCGGATCCGTCTCCGGCTTCTGGAATATGAACCAGGACAACCAGGTGAACATCGACCGCCGCACCTACCAGGCCACGGAACAGCTCTCCTGGACACACGGCGGGCACATGGTCAAGCTCGGCGGCGAGGTGCGCTTCACCCAGAGCGATCGCGTCACCGCCAACCTCACCGACCCGCAATTCACCTTCAACGGCACTTTCGCCGTAAACCCGTTCGCCGACTTCCTGCTCGGCCTGCCGGCCAACATGAACCAGGGGTCGCTGCGGCAGAACCAGGGCCGCGGCCGCGTCTTCTCGCTCTTCATTCAGGACGATTGGAAAGTCCGGTCTGATTTGACTCTCTCGATAGGGCTGCGGTACGAGCCGTTTTTCCCGCTCTTCGATGCCGGCGGCCAGATGTCCGTCTTTCGCGCCGGGCAGCAATCCACGGTTTACCCGACCGCGCCCGTTGGACTTCTCTATGCCGGCGACCCCGGCGTGCCGCGCGGCGGCGCCCCCAACGATTGGAACAACCTCGGCCCGCGCTTCGGCTTCGCCTGGTCGCCGTTCAGCAGCAAGAAGACCAGCGTGCGCGGCGCCTACGGCATCTTCTACGACACGCCCGACTATTACCAGCTCACGGCTTTTGCCAACACGCAGCCGTTCTCAATGCAGTTGCAGGTCAATCAGCCATACAGCTTTTCCGATCCGTACCATGGCCGCGCCGACCCGTTCCCCTACAAGCCGCCGGCCACCCAGGAGGAGCGGAAGAAGTTCGCGTTCACGCTTCCGGCGACCATCGGCGAATCGCTGGATGCGCACGTGGTGGATGCCTACGTCCAGCAGTGGAACTTCAACATCCAGCAGGAAACCGTAAAGCACATAGTGCTCACTGCCGGGTACGTCGGCTCCAAAGGCACGCACCAGCCGCTCCAGCGCGAGCTCAATCCGGCGATCTACCGCCCCGGTGCGACGCTTGCGAATATCGACCAGCGCCGCATCTACGCGCCGGCGCTGGCGAGCATCGCGGATTACGAATCGATCGGCTTCTCGAGCTACCATGCGCTCCAGCTTTCGCTCAACAAACGCTTCAGCGGCCACTATACGGTGCTGGCGAACTACACCTTCGCGAAATCGCTGGACAACGGTTCGCTCGATACCTTTGGCGGCTGGCAGAATCCGATGGACCTGCGCGCCGAAAAAGGTCCGTCCGATTACGACGTCCGCAAGCGGTTCGTCGCGTCGTTCCTATACCAAGTCCACTCGCCGCCGGCTCGAAGGGCCAAGGCGATCCTCGGAGGGTGGCAGGTAAACGGCATCTTTACGGCCCAAAGCGGAACGCCGTTCAACGTCGTCAGCGGCAAGGACCAGGCGCTTTCTGGTACAGGATCACAGCGGCCGAATCTCGTTGGCAGCCCCAATCCGGACACCGGCCGATCGCGTGCCGAACTGATCGAGCAGTACTTCAACCCCGCGGCGTTCGCGCTGCCCGCAGTGGGCCAATACGGCAACCTCGGCCGCAACACGATGTACGGCCCCGGCCGCTGGAATCTCGACGCTTCCGTGTTCCGCAATTTCGACTTGCGCGAGCATATGCGCCTGCAATTCCGCGCCGAAAGCTTCAACACGCTGAATCACGCGAACCTCGGGAATCCGGTGGCCAATATCGGTACGGCGACGGTCGGCCGCATTCTTTCGGCCACCGAGCCTCGGATTCTGCAACTCGCCCTGAAACTGATCTACTGATATGCGGACCCTGACAATCCTACTCATCTCCGCTGCCGCCGCCGTCGCGGCGGAATACCGCCACCCGATCGTCTTCGGACGCGGCCACAACGACGAGAACGGCAAGCCCATCCTCCAGTCCAAGATCTGGATCATGGAGGAAGACGGCTCTAATCAACGCCAGCTCACTCATGGCGAAACCTACGACGATCACCCGTCGATGTATTCCGACCTCCACCACGTGCTCTACTCCGAATTCCCGGTCAACGCGCTGAAGGTCGAGGCCGGCGCGAAGCTGATCAAGCTGGATATTTACACCGGCCAGCGTGAGGTGGTCGCGGAAGTGCCCGGCTGCGCGCTGCATCATGCGTCGCTGTCGCCCATCGCCGACGTGCTCGCCTATCACAAGGACTGCGGCAAGAAGCACGAAGAGTGGGTCGGCTGGGGCGCAGGCGCTTACCGGGTTACGACCGCCGCAAGCAACGGCGTCGCCGTGCCGGATGGCATCTTCTTCATGCACGAGATCAACAAAGGCGGCGCCGCGCGCTTCGTCTCTCTGATGCGCATGTGGGGCCACGGCGCGGGCGCGCGCATGCTCGAACTCACCGATGACGAGCACCTCCATCGCCGTCCCGCCATTTCCCCGGACGGCGCCAAGCTCGCCTGGCAGACCAACATGAACGGCAAAGACGACGAGATCTACCTCGCCAATATCGACGGCAAGAACCCGGTGAACCTGACCAACGCTCCCGGCGACGACGGCCATCCGTGGTTCTCGCGCGACGGCAGGACCATCGTCTTCGAATCGAACCGCACCGGCGCCTGGGAGATCTGGAAAGTGGATCTCGCATCGAAGAAGTTCACCCAACTCACCCACGGCGGGAAGAAGTTCGAGAGCACGCGCCCCAGGATGTAATGGTAAAATCGCCCCAAAGGCGGACTATGTATCGAGCCTGATTCCGCCGCTGAGCGTCTCATGGGCTTCGTCCACTTGCGCCAACAGCGCGATGTCCCGGGCTGTATAGATGCATAGTGGCCATTCGGGATTGCATTCGCACGCCGGCTTTGGGTAAAAAGGATTGGCGTCTTTAATTTTTGGAGGACAACGATGATCACGTGCCCTGTGTGTGATGCCACCATCGATGTGGATGAAGAAGATCTGGATGAAGGCGATCCTCTAAGCTGCGATGAGTGCGGCGCAAGCCTCCATGTGGTGAGTGTTTCACCGCTGGAGTTGGAGTCGGATGATGAATCCGACGAGGACGACGACGAAGACTTTGACGAGTACGACGAAGAGGACGAGGACGAAGAAGACGAGGAGGAGGAAGAGGAGGACTGGTAGACCGGAATGACGCGTAGAGGGATGGTTCGTACGCTTCTGGGTGTTCCGGCCGGCGCTTTGACCTTAAGCGCGGGCAAGAGGCCGGAGAAGGGCAAACCCGGCTACGCCACCATCGCCGGCACCGTCTTTCGCGATCCCGGCTTCGCCTTTGCGGGTGCTTCCATCGTTCTGCAACCGGATGCCGAAGCGGGGACGTCTGTCAAGGTGAAGGTGAAGAAGATGAAGGCTGTTTCCGATAGTCGCGGCGAATTCGCCTTCCACGTGCCGGCGGCGCCGATGCGCTACAAGTTGAGCGTCAGCGCCCAAGGCTATGTCAGCGAGGAGCGCTCCGTGACGATTTCCGGGGAAGAGCGTCAGGATGTTTACTTCACACTGAAGGCCGGCAAGGAGGGATCCCAATGAAAAGGAAACTGATCGGGCTAATGGCCTTTACCGCGTTTGCCGTGCTGCCGGGGCAGATTGTGCCTCAGCAGCAGGCTCCGCCACTGTTCAAGGGCGATAAGAAGGATAAGGACCGGGACAGCAAGACGCGCAGTTTGAATGGAATCGTCTACGACGACAAAGGCAACCCGGCGGACTCGGCGATTGTACAACTGAAGGACACGAAATCGCTGCAGGTGCGATCGTTTATCACTAAAGACGATGGCGCGTACCGGTTCTACGGCCTGAGCAAGGATGTCGACTACCAGGTGAAAGCCGAGCGCAAGGACCATGCGAGTGATGTGAAGACGCTCAGCGTATTCGATTCCCGGAAAGCCGCGGTCATCAACCTGAAGATGGATCAGAAGAAGTAGGCGCGAATGAAGTTGGCAACCATGCTGCTGATGGCAGCCCTCCTTTCACCTGCCGCGGGACTCGCTCCGCTCAACGAAGGGGCCTATTCGAAGATGGTGGCGGCGAACAAAGGGAAGGTAGTGCTGGTAAACTTCTGGGCCACCTATTGCGTTCCCTGCCGCGCCGAGATGCCGGCTCTGGTGAAGATGTACGAGCGTCTCAAGTCGCGTGGATTCGTGTTTGTCACGGTGTCCGCCGATGAGCCGGAAGACGAAGGGAAGGCTCAGACGTTTCTCGACCAGAACAAGGCTCCCTCACCGCGCTATCTCCGGAAGGCGGCAAGTGAGGACGCCTTCCTCAGCGCCGTCGATCCCAAATGGAGCGGAGCGCTGCCGGCGACGTTTCTCTATGACCGCAGCGGGAAAAAGGTGAAGGCGCTGTTTGGAGAATCCGACCTCAAAGCCCTCGAGGCGGCGATCATCAAACTGCTGTAAGACTCCCTGTTGACGGCCTTTGGGCAGGTCAGTATAATTCCCAATACGATCGGGGTCACATATGTGTCGCGGCGCCTGCTCGCCGCTCTGTCGCGGCAGGTGCGCTGGGGCTGGATTCACCAAAGAGGACAAATGAAACGGATTCTGATGGTTGTGCTCTTGACGCTCGCCGTGGGCGTTCCCGGCATGGCGCAGGTCTTGTATGGATCTTTGACCGGAATCGTTCGTGACCCGGCTGGGGCGGTTGTCCCCGGCGCATCGGCGAAGTTACGCAACGCGGCCACGGCTCAGGAATTCTCTACCGTTACCAACGATGCTGGCAGCTACACGTTCGTGAACCTTCCGGCAGGAACGTATGAGCTGACGGTGAGCGCCGCGGGATTTCGCACTCTCGCGCAGCGCGACATCGTGATTACCGTAAACACGGTGCGACGCGAAGACCTGACGCTCGAGATCGGCCAGGTCACCGAGCGTGTGACTGTGGAGGCCGGCACAGTGGCGCTGCAGGCCGACAAAGCCGACGTGCACACCGAACTCGGCTCGCACGATGTGATCAACATGCCGCTGCCGCACTATCGCAACTACCAGAGCCTGATCAACCTGGTGCCTGGAGCGACTCCGGGCGTCTACCAGAATTCCATTCAGGCCGCTCCGGCGCGTGCTCTGTCGACCAACGTAAACGGCGTGAATCGCAACAACAACAGCACGCGCATCGACGGCGCGCTGAGCGTCTTCCTCTGGCTTCCTCACCACACCGCTTACATTCCTCCCGCTGAAACCATCGAGGCGGTGAACGTTGCCACCAACAACTTCGACGCCGAGCAGGGACTGGCGGGCGGAGCGGCGATTACGGTGATTACCAAGTCCGGCACCAACGACTTCCATGGCTCGGCGTGGGCGTTTAATGACAACGCCGCCCTACAGGCCAAGAACTTCTTCAACACCGCGGCCAAACCGAAGAACAACAACAATATAGACGGCGTGACCGCGGGCGGCGCGATCCGCAAGAACAAGCTGTTCTACTTCGCCGGCTGGGAAGCCGTCCATGAGTTGCAGGGCGCGACCAACCGCTACACGGTACCCACCGCCGATCAGAAGGCCGGAAATTTCTCGGCATACAACACCGTGATCTACGATCCGGCCACGGGCCAGGCGAGCGGCGCCGGACGAACGCCGTTTGCGCAAAACACGATTCCGCTGAGCCGCCAGAGCGCCATTTCGCGGAAGATTCAGGATCTGATTCCGCTGCCGAACCAGGCGGGAGTGGCCTCGAACTTCCTGGGCAACGGTTCGCAGCGGCTGGACAAGAACAATCTTGACACCAAGATAAACTGGAACCGCACCGCCGAGAACATGATCTGGGGCAAGTACTCGATCATGCAAGCATCGGTGGGATGCGATCCGGCTTTCGGCCAAGGGGGAGGCGGAGCGCTCTGTCCTTCGGGAAGCGCCATCGGGACGGGAGACTTGCGGACGCAGGTGGCGACTGTGGGAAGCACCCTGATCCTCTCGCCGCGGTTCCTGTGGGACGGTTTGGTGGGCTGGACCCGGCAGGGCCAGTCGATCGTCAGCTTCGGCTACGGTAAGTTCTACGGGAAGGAGTTGGGCATCCCGGGCGTGAATGGCGGCAACTCGGACATCCGCGACAGCGGAGCGCCGCAGATCGGCATCAGCGGGTACACGAACTTTCTCAGCGACACCGACACGCGGCCGTTTTTCGCGCACGACATGTCGTGGACCACGCAGCAGAACTTCTCGCTCACCCGCACGCGTCACGACATCCGCTTCGGCTTCGAGGGCGTCCGTCACACCCTGAACCACTACAACCCCGATGGCGGCGGCTTCGGCGGACCGATGGGAGGTTTCACGTTCTCGCAGGGCATCACGTCTATCCCCAGTGCGACGCTCACGCAGTTCAACTCGTACGCGTCCTACCTGCTTGGCTTGCCGCAAACCGAGCGCCGCTCGGTGCAGAGAGAAGTCATGACGGCATACAACTGGCAACTCGCCTGGTACGTGCGCGACCGGTGGCAGCTCACGCCGAAACTCACCGCGTCGCTGGGGGTTCGCTACGAGTTATTCCCGCTCCAGACGCGAGGCGGCCGCGGCGGGCTCGAAGGATACGATCCAACCACGAATCTCGTTTCGATCGGCGGAATCAACAACATTCCGCCGGGGTTGGGGATCAGCACCAGCCACAAGCTCTTCGCGCCGCGCGCCGGCTTGGCGTACCGGCTGAACAACTCGACGGTGATTCGCAGCGGCTATGGCATCAGCTATAACCCGATGCCCCTGGCGCGCCCTCTGCGCGGCTTCTTCCCGCTGACCTTCAACGCCACCTTCAACTCCGCGAACTCCTTCCAGCCCGTGGGTCCGTTTGATCAGGGCATCCCCACCATCGTCTTTCCGGATATCAGCAGCGGCAAGGCTGCGCTCCCGGCAACGGCCCAGATGCGCTTTATCAGCGGCAACGAATTGAAACGCGGCTACGTGGAGTCCTGGAACTTCACCATCGAGCGGGAGTTGCCGCACGCGGTTACATTTTCGGCGGCCTACGTCGGCACCCAGACGGTGCGCAGTTTCGCGGACCGGGAAATTAACGCCGCGGCGCCCGGCGCGGGCACGGCCGGCCGGCCATTGAATGTGTTGTTCGGCCATAGCGTGGATACGTGGGCCTGGAACGGCTATCTGAGCGCGAACTATCATGCGGCGCAGTTCGCCTTCAACCGCCGCGCCACCCACGGCCTCACCCTCAAGGGCGCGTACACGTTTTCGAAGGCGATCAACTGGACTGACGAGGATGGCTGGACGGGAACCATCGCCTGGAACTGGGCTCCGGTCTTCGGACGCAACCGTGCGCTGGCCGGCTACGATATTCCGCACACATTGCAGGTCGGTTTCGTATACGAACTGCCTGCCGGAAAGGGAAAGCCCTTCGCGCAATCCGGCGTGGCGCGCTGGATTCTCGGGGACTGGCAGCTCAACGGCGTTTTCGCGTCATTCCAGGGCAGGCCGTTTACCGTCGGCGCCGCGCAGGGGGCTTTGAATGCTCCCGGCAACACGCAGACGGCGGACCAGGTGAAGACGACGGTGGAAAAGCCGGGTGGAATCGGAGTGGGGCAGCCGTTTTACGATCCCACCGCTTTCGCCGCTCCGTCCGGTGTTCGCTTCGGGACCTCGGGCCGCAACATCCTGCGCGCCCCAGGCACGGTGAACCTCGATCTCGGGCTCTTCCGGCGTCTGGTGATCCGCGAGCCGTGGACGCTCGAGTTCCGCGTCGAGGCTGCCAACTCGACCAATACGCCCCATTTCAACGCGCCGAACGCGAACATCAACTCGGGCAACTTCCTGATGGTGACGTCGGCAAACCTCGATCAGCGGCAGGTGCGCGGCGGCTTGCGGCTGAGCTGGTAGGAACGGTCCGGATGCATCAACAGGAAATCCGGCGGCCGCTCAATCCAACCGCGCTGTCCACAGGTAGCTCGATCGCACGTGGTTGTCGTTCTCGCCGAGATACAACGTGTGGCCGCTGTCCACGGCGATCTCGTGAATGCGGGCGGGCTTGTCGCCGATTGCGGGATCAGTGAGATCGTTGAACGTCTCGATGCGATCGGTATGCGTGTCCCAGCGCATCAATTGTGTCCACCCGTTCATTCCGCCGCCGCCGTAGAGCACGCCGCCGCGGAAGGCGAGGGCGGGGAAGCGTCCCGTGGCCATCACCCGCGCGACCTTGTCGACTGCGCCGCTTGCGGTGTCGATACGGGCCAGCACGCCCGCGGTGGTACCGGCGTAGATGTAGCGCTCGCCGTCGTAGACCATTGAATCGCAGAAGCCGTAGTCGTCCTTGTGACGCGTCTGGGCGAGCGCGCTGGCGGCTCCTTCGGGCGCCGCGGGATTCGGCGCCAGTTGCCGCGCGTCCGTGCGGCGTGAGAGCCCGTGCTCGAACCACACGAACCGGCCGCCTTCGGGATGATACTTGAACAGGCGGATTGGAACCGGGCCCGTGATCTCGTCCCATGCCCGCGTCTCAGCGCACGTCCCCCACAGCCAGCCGTCCCGATCCACGACGCCGTTGTGCGGCTGGGCAAAGAAAATGGAGTTGCCGACGTACGCGAGATTCTCCACTGCCCCGCTCGCGATGTCGAGGCGGAACACGAACTCCGCCGGATAGGTGAACCCGTACAGGAACCCGCGCGCCCAGTCCGCGGCGATCGACTGAATGTAGAGCCGCGGCAACGGCACGCCGAGCACGTCGTAGCTCCGCGACGCCGGATCGTAGCAGACCACCTTGCCTCCCTTGGCTTCGCGCTGCCGCTCGACATCGTGCAGCAGGGAGGTGGCGAAATACAACTTCCGGTCTCGCGGGTTCACCAGCAGCGTGCGGTGAATCTTTACGTCGAACTCGTCCGTCCACCGGCGCGTGCCGAGGCACTCGAACTTTCCATCCAGCGGCGAGAAGGCATACAGCAGGTCGCCGTCGATCGAGTTGAGCCCGCAATACACCAGCCCGTCATGCGGGTTCCAGGTGACCGAGTCGAAGCTGATCCAGCCATCGCGCCATTGCGGATCCGCGGCAAGCTGCGCGTAGCTCCAACGTCCGGCGATCTTCTCCTCCCAGCCTTCCAGGCGGTAATCCCGCAGCTTGTGCGCCCGAACTTGCATGTCAACTCCTCTCCACCGGCCGCGGTTCGCCCCGGCGTCTCATTTCGACAAAATGTGTTTTCATGACGGTTCAGTCCGATGCGAGTTGGATTCGCACCAAGTCGTAGATGGCGAGCCGGGGAATTCGAAACGAAGCGGTATCGCCTTGTATGGCCGGCTTCAGAGTGTCCCGCGTCTCGAAGTCGGGCGAAGACACAACGGCCTCCTTTACCTTGGCGCCAGCGGGCATGCGAAGCCGGACGGCGATATCGCGAGCCGGGTGCTTGAAATCGAAATTGATCAGATGCAGCAGCCACGTCTTCGAACTGCGCTGCTCCTCGAGTTCGACCGCGACCGAAGGCGGCGCCTGGATGTCCGCCACCAGCTTGCCATTGGACGCCCACTCGAGCGCGCTGACCATGTCTTTGGCGTTTCTGGGCAATGTCCAGTACTGATTGCCGAAGTTATAGTTGATCTGGGCGGGCGGCGGAGGGGTGGAGGGTTCGATGACCGGCAGGTAGACCGAACGGCCGTTGCCGAACGCATGTTGCACGGGGCGCTCGACGGCGCCGGGCTCGTGCTTCGCTTCCGGCGCGCCGGCCAGCACCGCCGTAGTAGGCACTCCGGGCTTGGAAGGAGATTCGACGCCGAACACGTCTGCGAGGCCGAATTTTGGCCGCCGAAGCCGCCAGTCCGTCAGCAGCGACGATTCTTCAGTCGCCACCAGACCACCCCCGGCCTGTACATACGCACGGATCTGCGCCACCGCCTGGTCGCTCAAAGCGTCCTGGTTCGCCAGCACGAGGACTTTGTAGCGGCTGAGATCGGCAAGGTGCGGCTCGAACACGATGTCGAACGGAATCCGCGACTGGATCAAGGTCTGCTCGAAGAGCACTGTACTCACGTTGGAGCGCGCCGGATTGAATTCGATGGACGGGAAGGCGCGCAGGATGGCCACGTTCGGCACGCTGCGGCTGCCCACGAGGTCCTTCAGGTGATCGTGGAAGAACTTCACGTAGCGCGCCGCCGCGGGCGTCAATTCGGTTCCGTCCGCGGACAGGTCGCCGACCATCCCGAGATTGGCGTCGTTGTACGCCATGGCTTCGGCGATGCGCAGCTCCGGAGGGCTGGCGGGAGACTGCGCGCCGTAGCGGCCGCCGGTGTACAGGAACACCGAGCGGTCCATCGCCCGCGCGACCTTGAATGAGCGGATCTTGGTGATGATGCGGCCATCGGGCGCCCAGGCCGCGTGGTTGGGCTCTTCGCTCCAGAAGATATCGGCGGTGCGCAGAAGCTGGGCATAGTCGATGCCGCCGCGGAACCCGAGATTCGTGCCGAGGTTGATGTTCGGATTGCCTTCCACGGCCACATCGGGCCGCATCGCGCGGATGTAGTTGTCGTACTCGGCAAAACGCTTTGCCAGGCTGGCGGCGCGGAACAACGCCCAGTCCTGCATCAACGGATTGTGGAGGTCCTTGAGTTGCAGGGTTCCCGTGCGGGAATTGTAGGGCGGCGGCGCCAGGTTGTCGAGCAGGGTGAACCCGTAGCGCGCTTTGCGTTGATCGTCGCTATAGCGCGTACGGAGAAACTCGCGAAACTCCGCCTGGCAGTACCGGCAACGGCAGGAACTCGGCTCGGGCCACCACGACATCTGGTCGAAGTGAATCAGGTCGAGCTTCAAATCCTGGACGCCCAAGCGCAGCACCTTCTCGATGAAGGCCCGGTAGCCGGGGTTGTTGCGGCATGCCGCGTAGCGGAACGTCTGGTCACTGTTGTAGTAGATCGGCTGGCCGAACTCGTCGGTCTGGATCCAGTTGCGGGCATCGGGCTCTTCGGCGAAGAACGTCTCGTACGCCATGGTTGAGCCGACGTAGCCGCCGACCTTCAGACCGTAGCGGTGCGCAAGATCGACGAACTTGCGGTTGGCTTCGATTTCCCCGGCCTCGGCTTTCAAACCCGCCGCCTTGTGCAGGCTGGTGATGATGAGCGTGGCGCCGAGTTCCTTCAGCCTGCGGACGCTATGCTCCGTGCGTTCGGCTTTCCACAGTTCGGCGGCATTCACTTCCTGGCCGCCGCGGCGAATCTGAAAACCGGGCGGTTCCCAGCTTCCCACCATCACGATGCCTTCCTTGACCCAGGCGGGGCGCTCGGCCGGCGCGGAAACGGCGGAGGTGGTCTTGGCGGCAGGGCGCGCGCACGAAATGAGCGATGCGGCGGCAGCCGCCAGTACGAGTACACGAGTCAGGGGTCCGGAATTCATCACAGGTCAATATGCTCACGCAACGGGACGACTGTCAACCGGCGGATGCGATTCGGCATTGACGGCTTTGGGTCTTCAAGACAATCGCCGCCGTGGTAGCATGATAGATTGTCAGGCTCCGGGCTTCGTGCAATGGGCGGCTGCAAACCCCGCCAGGTCCGGAAGGAAGCAACGGTAGTGGTTTAGCCTGTGTGCCGCGGATCACCCGGGGTCTGGCAATATTCACGCATTCACTTCGCCCTCAGCCTGCATGCCGGAACCCGTCCCACAAGCCGATGCACACTATCAGGTCATTGCCCGGAAGTATAGACCGCGCGCATTCGTGGACCTGATCGGCCAGGAACACGTCAAGACCACGCTCGAGAATGCCCTCTCCCAGCGGCGTATCGCCCACGGCTACATCTTCTCCGGGCAGCGCGGCACGGGAAAGACGACGGTGGCGCGCATTGTCGCGCGATGTCTGAATTGCGCCGAAGGACCCACCATCACGCCCTGCGGCCGCTGCGCCAGTTGTCTGGAGATCTACAGCGGCGGGTCGATCGACGTCATCGAGATCGACGCGGCCTCGAATCGCGGCATCAACGAAATGCGCGAGTTGCGGGAGAGCGTCCGCTTCCGCCCCGCCCGCGACCGGTACAAGGTATTCATTATCGACGAAGCGCACCAGATCACGAGTGAAGCATTCAACGCCCTGCTGAAGACGCTCGAGGAGCCTCCCGAGTGGGTGGTCTTCATGCTTTGCACCACGGAAGCGCACAAGATCCCGAACACCATCGCTTCGCGCTGCCAGCAGTTCAGTTTCCGCTCGGTGGACTACGACCAGGTTCTCACGCTGTTGAAGGAGATCTGCGCCAAGGAGAATATCGAGGCGGAGGCGGAAGCGCTTTCGGTCATCACGCTTGCCGGGGAGGGGAGCGTGCGCGATTCGCTTTCCGCGCTCGATCAGGCGATAGCCTGCTGCGGGCACACGCTGCAAGCGCAGGATGTGCGGCAATTGCTGGGGCGGTTCTCGATCCAGACCCTCGAGCAGGTGGCCGAGGCATTGCTCGTTTTCGATGGCCGCCGCATGCTCGATATTGTCCAGGAACTGGAACGGACGGGCCTCAACCTCCAGCATTTCTGCCGCGAGTTGTGCCGCTTCTTCCGCAACCTGCTGGTGGCGCGGATTGCGGGAGCCGAGACCCGCCTGATCGCGGCCAGCGGATCGGAGCGGGAGCGCTTGGGATCGCTTTCCTCGCGGTTTGGAGAGGAAGATCTCACCCGTTACCTGCAGTTAACCTTGGAACTGTTTCAAGCCATGCAGTATTCGCTACAGCCAAGGATGCATCTGGAGCTCGGGCTGCTGCGAATGGTGCAGGCCGGCAAGCTACGCCCCATCGAGGAGATTCTCGCCGAACTGCAATCCGGCGCGCCGCGCGCCGCGGCAGCGGTGACGCCGAAACCGCCCGCGGCCAGACTCACGGCGCCCGCGGTCAAACAGGCTGGTCCCGCCGCCGCGCCGCAACCCGCGGCGGCTGCGCCCGTGCAGGCAAGCGGCGACTGGCGGCAGCGCCTGCTCGAGGTTCTCAATGAAAAAGGAATGACCTTCATCGCCGACGCCGTGGAACACTCGGAGATTGTCGAGCGTCCCGGGGAACTCGAATTCGTTACGGGCAAGGAATTCTCCATGGCCGTCCGCAGCAGCGATATGCAAAAGACGGTGGACGCGCTGGCTCGCCGCCCGATGAAGATTAAGGTAACCTTTACGGATAAGCCCACGGCGGCCGCACCGGCAGTGGAACGCGGGACGAACGAGGATGAGGCCAGAAAGAAGGCGCTGGAGAATCCCGAGGTACAGCGCTACCGGGACCTGTTTCCCGGCAGCGAGGTCCGCGCCGTGCGCAATCTGAAGGAGGAGAGATGAAATTACCAGGAAACATGCAGGCAGCGATGAAGCAGGCGCAGCAGATGCAGGCGCGGATGCAGGAGGAGATCGCGAAAATCCGGGTCGAGGGCTCGGCCGGCGGCGGGATGGTCGTGGTGTCGATGGACGGACAGAAAAACATCCTCAGCGTGAAGATCGACAAGGAAGTGGCCGGAGACGTGGAGATGATGCAGGACCTCATCCTGGCAGCCTGCAACGAGGCGGTCCGCAAAGTGGACGAAGCCATCCAGCAGAAGATGGGCGGCATGCTGGGCGGGCTGGGGCTCCCGCCGGGCTTACTCTAAATGGACTTCGCCGAACCGCTCTCGAGACTGATTCAGGAAGTGCGCCGTATGCCCGGCATCGGGCAGAAATCGGCGCAGCGGATCGCATTCCATCTGCTGCGCGCAAGCCGCGAGGATGCCGAGCGGCTGGCCAAAGCTATCATGGACGTGAAGGACAAGCTGAGCCTTTGCAGGATCTGCAACAACATCAGCGACGGGGAACTTTGCCCCTACTGCCGCGATGATGCCAGGGACCACAGCGTCATCTGCGTCGTGGAAGAGCCCCCCAATATCCTGCCCATCGAGACGACGCGGCAATATGAGGGCGTCTATCACGTGCTGCATGGGGCCATCAGCCCGCTGCGCGGCGTGGGTCCGGAGCAGTTGCGAATCAAGAGCCTGCTCACGCGCCTTCAGCAGGGCGGAGTGAACGAAGTGATCCTCGCCACGAACCCGACAGTGGAAGGCGAAGCCACGGCAGTGTACCTTTCGCGTCTGCTCAAGCCGCTGGGCGTGAAGGTGACGCGCATCGCCATGGGACTGCCGGTGGGCAGCGACCTCGAATTCGCCGATGAGGTGACCATGTCGAAGTCGATGGAAAACCGCCGCGAGATGTAGGCGCGCCTACTTGGGCCGCCGCCGCTCCTGACGCTCCGCTTTGCGGAGTTCTTTCTTCAACTCGTCGGCCCGCTCGGTTTCCGCGGTGATCTCCTTCTGAACCTCCCCTGCCTGGGCGTCCAGTTTCCGCGCATGCTCCTTGGCGTCCCGCAGTTCACGACTCTCGTATTTCGCCAGCGGCGGACCCACGTAACGCGCCTGCTCCCGCAGCGGCGGCAGATTGTCGCGATTCACTACCAGGCGCACGATGACATCCTCCGAGAGCCTTGCGTAGGTGACCGAACCGCGCCGCGTGGCGTCGCCATCGAGATGAATCGGCGGCAGCATTCCTCCATCGTCAATGAACAGCGTGGCCGATTCGGCGCGTTGCACGGCACGGCTGTTGCGGTCCCATTCCACGCGTAGCTGGCCTTTGACGTCGACAATCCGCAGTTGGAGGGCGTCGGGCGGCGCCGGCTGGCGAAACTTCGGGATGGCATAGAGAGCCAGCGCGCAGACCAGAAGCGCCACAGCCACCCACGCGAGCCGCGCCAGTTTTCTCCCCGCTTCCGGATTGCCGGGTTCTCCGGCAGGCTCTTCCCGACGCGGGGCAAGCAGACCCGGACGGGGGGATACGGCCAGCGCTCGCGCTCCTTCCATCGGAAACTCCCCATACGGAGCGGAACTCTGAATCCGCCCGTCTTTTTCGCGAACGAAAAACCCTCCGCGCGCCTCTTTGCCGCGCTGTGGATGAATTACCAGAGTCACCTGCCAGGGTTCGGGGAAGAAGCGGTTGAACAGGTCCACGTCATCCTCGGTCATGCGCAGCCCGGGACGCGTGTGCGAGACGAACCATCCCACGGGATCGAGCACCTGCAACCGCGGGTCGCTCTGCGCCTGTTCGAGCAGCAGCATCAGCCCCTGTTGATCGTCATTGGAGAGGACAAAGGCGGGTCCCCGGGTGTGATCGCAGGCGATGGGGCGCCAGGCGAGGACGCGGATCAAGTCTTCGTCGCGGCGTCCGAAGAGGACACCTCCCGCCTCGACGCCGCCGCGGCTGAGGCGGCGAACCCCTTCCTCGACAGTCTGATAGATCTCGTCCAGGACGGCCCACTGGCATTCAATCTCTAACGGGTGTTCCGCTACCGACCATAGCAATACGTCGCCCGCGCGGTTGTCCGAACCCTGCAAATCAACTCCCTGGTGGCGAAGGTGGCCAGCCTCATTCTAGGTCAGGGGAGAGAGGGCGATCAATATTACCAATGGGCTAGGGTACTTACCACCCCACAAATGCGCCTTGAGTCTGGTGATGTTGCTGAGTACGATTAAAATCATGCCCTCCAATCCGCCTTTGGACAGGTCCGGATTCCATCGGCCAACAGTGAGCGTGGCTGGAACGCGGACGAAAGCACCGCGCCAGATGTACAAGCTATGGCGGCCTGAATACTAGCGATGAAGACTTTTGCTCAGTTCCGGCAGCAGGCGGTGTTCTTGAGAGAATCCAGCGGTTCCACCAACATCGAAAAGACGCTTTTGAAGGCGTTGAAGGTCTTAAAGCTATTCAACGTCCCACATTATGTTTGTGGCGATTTTGCCGTGCAGGAGCGTGGATATCCACGGTTCACGGTGGATGTAGACATCATTGTGCCGGATGTGGAGTTTGCTATCGAGAAGTTGTCGCTGAACGGTTTCAAACAGAACCACGGCTCCAAGATGACTGTGACGGATCGTGAGACCAAAGTTGAGGTCGATCTTCTGCCGGGCGGGAGAAAAGTCGATCCCGGCCCCTTAGCCTTACCCATGCCCACCCAGGTTTCGGACAAGCCGCAAGTACTGACCTTGGAGAAACTGATTTCCTCCAAGCTGTCGACGTACATGGGACGCGGCATTGACCGCAGCCAGGATTACGCCGATGTCGTCCAACTAGTGAAGGCAAACCGCTTATCAAGGAACTTCGGCGTCGATGCGAAGGTTCGGGACGAATACCACAAGATCTGGGATGCGCTTCACCAGCCGGACAAGAACGTGTGAAGCTTACCCCTCGAACACTACCATCTGATGCCCGTTCACCACGGGCACGGTCACCCTGGCGTAGCCTTCGCGGTAGTCACAGCTCAGATCCTGGCGCTGCGGCGCGAGATAAACTTTCGCGGGACGGCGCGGCAGGCGGGCCGCCAGCGCCACATCGCGCAGCGGGATGACATCCTCGACGATGTCCAGGTCCGGGCTGCGCCGCTCGGGAATATAGTGCAGCACGTGGAGAATGTGCCGGCCGCGCTGCGTGGTCATGGTCACCTGCGCGGTGGTGGGCAGTTCCGCCCGTACCAGAGGATCCGGCAAAAGCCGCCGGAGCGCATTCGCCACCAGTTGCCGGTAGACCGGGTAGCCGTGGCGCGCGTAGGCCCGGAAGATGGGGACTGCGAAGTACACTATGCGTCCGCGCTGGGCAGCCGCGGCGTAGCCGGTGGGTTTCTGATAGGGTGTCTGCTCCACCTGAAAATGACGGTAATCCTTGTCGAAGTAGCCGGCCCACACGCGCGCCAGTTCCGTCGTGCCCGGCTGCGCCTTCACCGCAGACCCCGTCTCATACATCTCGTGCACCATGTCGGGGACGCCCTCGCGGAGCGGTTCGAGCGCTTCGATGTACTGGGATTCGTGCTTCCAGGGGCCCTCGTAATCGAGCCCCATACCGGGTAGCGCAAAGCCTCTCCCGGCCGGGTCAAGCCCCGCTTCATGACTGAGGATCAGCCCGCCGCCCGCTTCGACATACGCCGCGAGTTTGTCGCGCAGCGCCTCATCCAGGCGGTAGTCGTCGGCCAGGATCAGCGCCTTGTAACGGGAGAACCCGGACTCGCGATCGAGCACGTCGAATTGCTGGCGCAGTTGGGTGAGCATGCGGTTGACGCCCATGGCGGAGTCGTTGCCGCGCGCCGCGGCCGGCGGGTAGAGGAAGGCGACCTCGGTGACGGCGGCGGCTCCATCGCACCAGGGCTCTTTCTCAGCCACTGAGCGATAGGTGCGCGCGATGCGCTCGTAGGTGCGCGGGTTCAGCCGGCCGTCCGGGTGCAGGTGGTCGCCGATGGCGCACCTGGTGGCCTGCGCCAGCATGCTGAAGCATTCGTAATCAAGCGCCGCCTGGTTGCGCACCGTGCCGAAATCGCCCCAACTGCGGTGGAACGCGCCGGTCATCCCCTGGGCCTCCAAGCCGAAGTTGCGCAAATAGCGCGAAGTCATCTGAAAATGGCCGTAGCCCCAGCTTCCGCCGGGCAGCGATTCGATCTCGAGGTGGGTGTAATCGGAGGCAACCTGCCGCAGAAACTGGGGATCCTGCCCCAGGCGGAAGGGGCCGTTGATATACACGCTGGCCTTGGGCTTGCGCGCCCGCACCGTGGCGGCGAAACGGTCCATGGCGCGCTTCATCACGATGTAGGCGTGCTTGCGGCGGTCTTCCGCCCTGGTGCTGTCCAAGCCGAGCTTCTCGCGATCTTCCATGCACGAAGGGCCATGGCAGCCCGCGGGCGGGTGGTTGTAGTTGTCGTAAAACAGGCCGTCGGCTTCGTAGTTCTGAAGCACCTCGCCGGCCTGCGCCAGGATGTAATCCAGGTATGGCGTGTTGACGCAGACCAGCCCCAGGTTGGGGGTCAGCGGCCCGGCGCCCCCGCGGTGCCCGTACGACTTGCCTTCCGCGTCCAGGGCGCGCCATTCCGCATGCTTGCGCCAGATGTGCTGGTCGTACATGGTGCTGATGTAAACCGGCACGCGGATGCCCTGCCGGTGGCAGGCCTCGATCATGCCGCCTACCAGGTCGGCCTTCAGGTTCGGATGCCTCACTCCCACCTTGGTCGGGTAATAGGACATGCCGTGATGGCATTTCGCAAAAATGGTGATGGAGTTGACCGAGGCTTCCTTGAGCACGCGCGCGAACTCCTCGGCGTGGAAATGCTCACCCACGCCGGTGATCGCCGGAGAAGTATGAAAGTCGAGGTGGATGTGGCGGAAGGAGACCACGCCGGGCGGAATCCCGGCCCCCGGCGCGAAGCTCGCAAACCCGAGGAACCCCAGGCCGGCGGCGGCGCTCTGGAGCAGTTCGCGACGCGAAGTGTCGATCGGCATGTGAAACTCTCCTGTCGGAAGTGGATGGCCAGCGGTCAGCCGGCGAAGCCCATTTATTGTGCGATACGCGAGTTGAGTCCGTGCTGCTTCGAATAGGCCGGGATCTCGCGCTCGAGCACGCCGCGGAGCTGCTGGATCTTTTCGGCCAGCACCTCCGGAGTGTAAAAGTAGTCCTGTTCCCACTCGTAGCCCAGGCGGGAATCGCGCATCTGGGTGTCGCGCGAGGCGCGGGTGCGCGCGAGTTCCTCTCGGGCAATGGCGGCCATGCGGTTCAAGGCGGCGGTTTTCTCCGCTGCGCCTGCGGCCTGAGCCAGCTTCAGACGCAGGTCTTCAAATTCCAGGACGGCGGCGTCGCTGCGCATCATCCGCTGTAACTGCTCGGCCAGCAGCACTTCGCGAAACGCCGGGCGGCGCTTGCCGGCGGGCGCCTGGAGCGCGGCGCGGCGGTAGCTCTCGAGCCCTTTCTCCATCTCGTCGGCGGCCGCCAGCAGGTACTTGTGAAAGACCGGCAGGCTGAAAGGGCTGGCGTAGCGCGCGGCGGCATTGGTCTTGTTGCTGAAGTCCGGCGTCAGGATCACGCGCTCCGGGGCATAGGGCCAGTACTTACTCACCCGCACCCCGCCGGCCTGGATGCCAGGAAGGGCCCAACTGTGCTCCACCTCGATGGCGCGCACCTTGGGCTGCTCGAAGAACAGCGGCGAGCCGATGGCGTTGGTGGTCCCCATGTTGGGACCGGTGTCGGGCAGCAGCGCGATGGCCTTGCTGAAGTGGTTCCAGGCGGTGAGCGCCAGGTCTTCGCTGCCGGGGCCGAACTCCCGCCGCGCAATCGATTTCAGCAGATCATCGAGCGGCGGCGCGTCCGACCAACTGTACCAGTTGCGCAGTTCCGCCACCCAGTTGGGCTTGAAGCCGTAGCTCCAGGTCTCCATGGCGCCGTCGATTTTGTGGTTCTCGAGTTCCTGGTAGCGGGCATGCCACTGGTAGGGGAAGGGCAGGTAAGGGAAGGTGCCGAACTGCCAGCTCGCGAAGGTATCGGCCTTGGCGAAGACCTTCATGCCGCGCCGGCGGGCGCGCTCGATCTGCGCCGCCGACACTTCCGCCGGACCCACCTCGTTGATGGCGTAGTCCTTGAGATAGCCCTCCTCGCCGTCGCGGGTGAACGTTTTGCCGTTTTCCCAGGTGACCAGCGGAATGACGTCCTGGGCATAGCGGTCGATGACGTAGCGCTTGGTGTCCACCGAGCGCGCGCGAAAATCGATGTTGTAATCCCAGGGCAGCACCTCGATGGCCGGATTGATCTTGTGCATCTCCTCAGCGGCGACGGCCACCCCGCGCGTCCAGGCGTCGATCCACTTGCGGATGTCGGCGCGGTTCCAGGAGGGCCAGCGCTCGTAATCGAAGCCTTCGATGAGCAGCACGTAGCCGCGAATTTCCGGAAACTGCGTGACGTTGTCGCGCACCAGTTTGCGCAGCGCGGCCTCGTTCCCGGGTGTGCCATCCAGGTGGTGCATGATGGGCGCGTAGACATCCAGGCCGTAGCGCGCCGCGCGGTCAATGAGGTCGCGCATGCGCGCCGGGTCCTGCCGCCGAATCATGTAGTTGTAGGGCCAGCCCGCCATCACCCCGTTCGGATTGGCGTACACCGAGGCGTAGATGGCGTCGAAACCGTGGTGGGCGATCATCGAGAGATACGTGTCGGGCCACTCCATCCAGCCGAGGCCCGAGAGCGTCATGCGCGCGCCGTAGAGGCTGTGGCGCACGGTGTTGAGGCCGCGCGGCAGGAAGGGTGCTTCCCGCAGGCTCATACGCGCTTCCAGGTTGTAGAGCCCGTACATGGCCCCGCGCTCGTCGTAGCCGCAGATCGCGATACGCTCAGGCCCTACGATGATCTGGTAATCCTTGCGGGCGGTGAGCGAACCGCCGCAACCAGGCATCTGGCCGCGCGTGCCCGCCACCACGGCACGGCTCATGCCACTCCATTCCGCCAGCGAGGCGGGCGTTTCCACTGCAACCTCCACCTGCATGGCGCGGTGGAGGTAATCCCGGAAATCCTCGGCCGCATGGCGCAGCACCGGGCCGGCATCGCCGGCGATGGCCAGCGTCCAGCCCTGCGCGGGCAGCGCCAGTTCCTCGGCGGCCGGCTTGGCGGCGGAATTGCGGCGCAGCGGCTCGGTCCAGGTTTCAATGGCCTTGCGGAAGTCGTGGGGCCGCTCGATGGGCAGGGCGGGGAGGGCGCGGGTAGCGAACTGGGCGGCGGAGACTGGCGCCTCGGCGGCGACGGCGGAGGACGCGCACAGCAGCGCGGCAGCCAGAAGCGCCGGATGGCGAGAAAGCTGCATACGGCGAGTATCCACTAACTCTTGCCGCGGATGCAAGTCAATCCTTGCCCTTCTCTGCATGGGTTGCGTGCACAATTCCTAGGGAAAACGCATTCTTTCGGAGACGGAGATGTCTCTGCACGGGTTTTTGGGGCTTGACATCCGGTATACAAACACTATACTGACCGCATACAGATCCTACGCTTCAGGATCTTAAGGAGAGTGCTATGCGTCAGAATTGCCACTACGCGATTGTGCTCGCGTTCCTTCCTGTGTCTCTCGCTTTGATTCCATTGGCTGCACAGTCCATCATGGGCTCGGTTTCGGGCCGTGTGGTAGATCCGTCGGGCAACGTGATCGTGGGTGCGCCCGTGGTATTGATGAACGAGCGAACCAGTGACGTGCGCAGAGTGGATACTAATGAGCTCGGCGCTTTTGCGTTCCCCTCGGTGCAACCGGGGGTCTATACGCTGCGTGTCGAACAGCAGGGTTTCCAGTCCGTGGAACGAACGGGCATGAACCTGAGCGCCAACGAGCGGCTGGCGCTCGGAGACATTCCGCTCCAGATCGGCGCGGTAACGGAAAAGGTCACGGTGCAGGCGGCAGGGGAGGTGGTCCAGACCGCCAGTTCGGACCACTCCGCGGAATTGACGTCCAGCCAGATCAACATGATTCTGGTTCGTGGGCGAGACGTCATGTCGCTGCTGCGCACCATGCCCGGCGTGACCTACACGCCCGACACGGACGCGGTGGGGGAAAACCTGGGCACCAGTTTTCCGAATATCCAGGGCGGGCGCTACGAGTGGAACACTCTGAACGTGGATGGCTTGGCCGGCAACGATCTCGGCAATCCGTACACTGGTTCGAGTTCGATCAATCTTGACGCCATCTCCGACGTGAAAGTGCTGCTCAACAACTACCAGGCCGAGTACGGCCGCAACGGCGGCGCGTTCATTAATGTGGTGACCAAGAGCGGCACCCAGCAGTTTCACGGGAGCGGCTACTGGTACAAGCGCCACGAGATGCTCAACGCCAACAACTTCTTCAACAATCTGAACCGGGTGGCCAAGCCGGTGTACCGTTACAACACGCTGGGCGTCACGGTGGGCGGGCCCGTCTATATTCCAGGCAAGTTCAATTCCCGCAGGGAGAAGCTGTTCTTCTTCTATTCGTTTGAAGACTGGGGCAGCAAGTCACCGCGGGCTCTACAGCAGACCACAGTCCCAACGGCCCTGGAGCGCTCGGGGAATTTCGGCCAAACGCTCGACGTGAGCGGAGCCCTCATCGTAATGAGAGATCCCACTGCGGGGAGCCCCTTTCCGGAAAACGTGGTTCCCGCCAGCCGAATCAACAAGAACGGCCAGATTCTGCTCAACGTCTTCCCGCAGCCGAATGCCCCCAACCGCGCCGTGACGCGGGGCGCCTACAACTACAATTTCAGCCAGAGCTGGAAAATTCCCAAGCAGCAACACCTGTTCAAGATCGATTACCTGCCGACCGGTAAGGACCGCTTCTCGGTGCGCGGTTCGACGTGGCGGGCCGACAACCAGGGGTATGGCGCTCCGGCGGGAGGGCGGGCCACCTGGGACGAGATCCTCTCGCGTTATCTGTTCCGGTTCCCGAGCCTGGTCGTGAATTACACCAGAACCATCAGTCCCAGCATGGTCAACGAGTTCTCCGCGGGCGCGGGACACAGCATGGAAGAGGCCACGCCGCTGAACGACGGCGACCTGAAGAAGTTGAACCGCGCCGCCCTGGGCATGACCCTGGGACAGTTCTACCCGCAGAACAATCCCTTAAATTTCATCCCCATGGCCTCATTCGGCGGCGTGCCGGCAGCGGCGGATATCGGTTGGGACGGCCGCTTCCCCATGCACGGGGCAGACACCACGTTCAACTTCAGCGACAACTTCAGTTGGATTCGCGGAGCGCATGCGTTCAAGTTCGGGATCTTTGCGGACCGGGGCCGGGAGTACGAGGGCGAGGACGGCACCTTCGCCGGCAACTTCTCGTTTGCCCGCGACGTGAACAATCCGCTGGACGCCAACTACGCATATGCCAATGCCGTCCTTGGCAACTATTACTCCTATGTGGAGTCCACGTCGCGGCCGGGCTACAACGGGCGCAGCACGATTCTGCAATGGTTCGCTCAGGACACCTGGAAGGTGACCCGGAAGCTGACCCTGGATGCCGGACTCCGGTTCGTCTGGTACACGCCATGGACGCAGAAGAACGGAACCAGCGCGGCGTTCTCACCGGAGCGGTATCAGCTCTCCAAGGCTCCGGTTCTATACCTGCCGGCGCTGGACGCAAACGGGCGGCGCGTCGCCCGAAACCCGCTTACTGGGCAACTCGCCATCCCGCCGCTGATCGGCGTGTACGTACCCAATTCCGGAGATCCGATTAACGGCATGGTGCTCGGCACGGACAACACCTACCCCGCGGGATTCAAAGAGCAGCAGCCGGTACTGGTGGAGCCCCGCATCGGTCTTGCATACGACGTGTTCGGCAACGGCAAGATGGCCATCCGGGCCAGCTTCGGAACATTCCACAACACCCGCACGGTAGGCGGGCCGCCGGTGGTGGCCTCGAAGTTCAATCCGCCGCGGCAGTACAACCCGACGCTGTACTACGGGAACATGGAGGCGATGCAGGGCGCCAGCAGCTATCTGTCGCCTCCCGGAACGGTGTACGGCTTCGAGAAGGCGTCCAAGACACCCACACTGTACAGCTACACCTTCGGCATCCAGCGCAATCTGGGTGCGGGCACGGTGCTGGATGCGGCTTATGTGGGCAATGTGACCCGGCACGTTCTGCAGATCCGCAACTTGAACTTGGTGCCCTACGGCGCGCGGTTCCTGCCGCAAAACGCCGATCCCACGAATCCGTCCACTTTTCTGAACGACAACTACTTCCGCCCTTATCCGGGTTACGGCAACATCAACTATTACGAGAACGGCGGAACCACCAATTACAACGCCCTACAGATCTCGCTGAACCGGCGGTTCACCCGGGCTCTACAGTTCGGCATGTCCTACACCTGGTCCAAGGCCATGGATTTCAGCACCAACGAACAGTCCACGGTCTCCACCTACGCGCCGCGGCGTGTGTGGAACTATGGCAAGTCCGCATTCGACCAGACCCACAACCTGGTATTGAACTACATTTGGGATGTGCCGAAGCTGAGCAAGCAGTGGGACAACCCTGGGGTGCGGGTGGTGTTCGACAACTGGCAGGTGGCCGGCTTCACGGCTTTTGTGAGCGGGCAGCCAAGCGGCGTAGGTTTCAGCACGGTGGATGGAGCGGACATCACCGGCGGCGGCGACGGAGCGCGCATTATTGTGACCGGAAAAGCCCCGCTCTCGCACGGGGAACGCAGCTTCCTGAACTGGTTCAACACCGGCGTGTTTGCCCGTCCGCCCAGAGGCAGCATGGGGAATGCGCCGAAGGACGTCTTCAGGCTGCCGGGTGTTAACAACTGGGACATCTCGCTGTTCAAGAACTTCCTGATCGTGAGCGAGCCGCGCTACCTGCAATTCCGCTGGGAGATGTACAATGCGTTCAACCATACGCAGTTCCAGAGCGTGGACGCTACGGCGCGATTCGACGCGCAGGGCAACCAGGTGAACGCGCGATTCGGCCAGGTGACGGCGGCGCGGGCGGCGCGCGTCATTCAGTTATCGCTGCGTTTCAGCTTCTGATCATGGCGGCGAAACCAGCCACCGGGCGGGCTCCCTTTTGCATCCGCAGTGGAGGACTCATGAAAAAATGCACCGTTGCGGCGCTTCTGGCCGTGTGCGTGCTGGCAAGCGGCTGCGCC
This sequence comes from Bryobacterales bacterium, assembly GCA_020847975.1. GTDB lineage: Bacteria > Acidobacteriota > Terriglobia > Bryobacterales > Bryobacteraceae > CADEFT01. Next base: position 50,772 of record JADLBD010000282.1, read on the forward strand.
CGCTCCACGAAGCCGCTCGCCAGCGGCGTCACCGTTCCGGACTGGAAGGACGTGCCGCCACAGCCCGGCGAAGACCGCTGGAAGTTCACCGAAGACCTGAAGTCCCCCATGTGGACGCGGCACGCGTGGGGTGTGGCGCGTCCGGGAGCGCAGGATGCGATTTTATCCGGCGGGGTGCGCCTGGTCACCGGGTTCGAGGATCCGAAGAAGCGGCTGGACACGGCCTACGAAGACCTGCGGCAATTCCTGGCTGCCGGTGGAGTTCGCACGGAAACGGGCGAGTTCACGATTGAGACGGCGCGCGCCCCGGAGTTGGGGAGCGAGGCTTTCCGGATCGAGGCCGGGAAGACTTCCTGCCGCATTTCGGCTTCGGACACGGAGGGTATCCGGCGCGGGATCTTCTATCTCGAGGACGAAATGCTGCGCCGGCGGGGGCCCTTTCTGGCGACGGGCAGCGTCGAGCGGCGTCCAGTGGTTCTGCGGCGCATTTCTCGCTGCTTCTTCGGCCCCATCAAGCGGCCGCCGAAGATGCGCGACGAACTCATGGACGACGTAGACTACTACCCCGAGCAATACCTCAACCGGCTGGCGCACGAGGGGGTAAACGGGTTGTGGCTGACCGTCGAGTTCCGGGATTTGGTTTCCACGGCGTTCACTCCGGAAGCCGGGCGGGACGCGGAAAAGAGACTGGCCAAGCTGCGGCGCACGGTGGCCGCGTGCCTGCGCTACGGCATCCGCACCTATATTTTTTCCATCGAGCCGCGCGCCTGGGAAGCGGACAGCCCGGTTCTGAAGCGGCACCCGGAATTGGGGGGCGGCAAGACCCGCGACGGAAGGCTGCAGTACTTCTGCCCGCTGCCGGAAAACTCGCGGAAGTACCTGTATGAATCGGTGAGCACGATCTTCAAATCGGTGCCCGAACTCGGAGGACTCATCAACATTTCGCATGGGGAGCGCGCCACCACCTGCCTGAGCGCGCTATCCTCGGTGGGCGAAGGCCGCATCGACTGCCCGCGGTGTTCGCGCAAGGCGCCCTGGGAGATTCTGCACGCTTCGCTTTCGGCGATGGAGCAGGGAATGCACGCCGCCGCGCCGGAGGCGGAACTGATCAGTTGGCTGTATATGCCGCAGGCGCGAGGTCCGTCGCGCGAGGGCCTGGCCGACTGGGTCTACGAGTTACCGGCGCACACCCCGAAGGGCGTCATCCTGCAATTCAATTTTGAATCGGGAGTGAAGCGGACCGAGTTCGGCCGCGAGTTCGTGGGCGGGGATTACTGGCTCTCGACGCCGGGGCCGAGCGACCGCTTCGAGCGGGTGGCCAAGGTGGCGCGCGAGAACCACACGCCCGTTTCGGCCAAGATTCAGACCGGCGTTTCGCACGAAGTGGCCAGCGTCCCCTACGTGCCCGTGCCCTCGCTGCTTTATCGCAAGTTCGCCGCCATGCGCCGGCTGGGCGTGTCGCACACCATGCTGTGCTGGTACTTCGGCAACTACCCGGGGCTGATGAACAAGGCCGCCGGAGAGCTGTCCTTCGAGCCTTTCCCGGAAGATGAGGACGAGTTTCTGAACCGGCTGGCTTCCCTTTATTGGGGCCGGCAGGATGCCGCCACCGTAGTGAAGGCCTGGAAGGATTTCGCCGACGGGTATCAGCACTATCCGCTCACCAACCTGTTTCAGTACTACGGTCCGATGCACGACGGCCCGGTGTGGCCCCTGCTGCTGAAGCCCGCCGACGCGCCGTTGACGCCCACCTGGCTGCTGGGTTCCACACTCACGAGGAAACCCTGGCCTCCCAGCGGAGACCGGGTTGGCGAAAGCTTTAAGGAACTCTTCACCCTGGACGAGATCGTGGAACTGGCCAGGCGCATGACCACCGCCTGGGACCGGGGCATGCAGGCGCTCGGCGCGCTCGAGCCACGCTACGCGGACCAGCCCGAGCGGCTGCTCGACATCGGCGTGGCGCGCGCGCTCGGGATTCAGTTCCGCAGCGGTTACAACATTCTGCGGTTTTATCAACTGCGGGAACAGATGGTGCGCGCCGAAGGCCCCGGGCGGCTCGACATGCTCCGGCAATTGAGTGGAATTGTGCGCGAGGAACTGGAGCACGACAAAGTGCTGCTGGCCTTGTGCGAGCGGGATTCCCGCCTGGGCTTCCACTCCGAGGCGGAGGGCTATAAGTACTTCCCGGAGAAGATCCGCTGGCGTATGCGGCAACTGGAGAGCGTGCTTGCCGACGACGCGCCGGCGATCGAGAAGCAGATCCGCGCCAACCAGCCGCTGTTCCCCGCATACACGGGCCGGAGCCCCGAGGGACCGGTGGCCCGCGCGGTTCCTTCCGGCGATACGGTGTGGACGAGCGCCGAGTTCGCGCCGCCTCCGGGATTCGAGTGGCAGAGATGCACCCAGGAGAAGGCCGGCGCGCGTTGGGGAGCGAGCTACGATGCCGGGAACCTGTACGTGGCGGTCTCCGGGGCCGCGCCGATTTCCAGTGTGCTGCTGAAACTGGAACCGCGGCGCCTCTGGCCATGCAAACAACTCCTCTTCGTGCCGGGGGCGGAAGTCATGGCGGAGCGGCCCGACTACGTGGCGCCGCAGACCGTGGAGGGACGCGTGTTCGCCGATTCAGACGGACGGAACGCGGTGGTGCGCATCCCGCTCGAGCGGGCGGGGCTGGATATGCGGCGGCCGCACCCGGTCCGGCTGAATCTGCGGGTGCAGTATAAAGACGGCGGCCGCAGTCTGTGGCTACCCGAGCACCCGCTGGTTCCCCGGCTCGCGTTGGGGGCCGATAATGCGGCCGACCTGGGGTGGCTGCTGTTGGAGCCTCGCGCGAAACAGTAACGCGCGGGCGGCCCCGGCCTGTAAGACAAGAATTGGGGTGCGCTTAAAACTCATTGCTTGAGCGACGGCTGCTCCGCGGTCTCCTGCTCTTTGTACTGCAACTGATAGAGCTTGTAATAGATACCCCGTTGCGAGAGCAGTTCCTGATGGGTGCCTTGCTCGCGCAGCGCTCCCTTGTGCATCACCAGGATGCGCGTGGCTTTCTGAATCGTGGATAGCCGGTGCGCGATCACGAGGCTGGTCCGGCCCTCGACCAGCCGCTCCAGGGCCTCCCGGATGCGAAGCTCCGTTTCCGTGTCCACGCTCGAAGTAGCCTCATCGAGAATGAGAAACAGCGGATCGTGGGCGAGCGCCCGCGCGAAGTTGACAAGCTGCTTTTGGCCCGTCGACAGGCCCGCGCCGCGTTCCTGGACTTCGTGACGCAGCCCGTTCGGCAGGCTATCCACAAAGTCGGCGAGATTCACCTGCTCCACCGCTTCCTCGATCCGCGACCCCGAAATTCCCGCGGTGCCCAGACGAATGTTTTCCTCCAGCGTGCCGGTGAACAGGAACGAGTCCTGAAGCACAATCGCGAAGCGCCGGCGCAATTCGGCCAAGGCAACATCGCGAATGTCGACGTCCCCGATGCGAATGGCGCCCTTCTGGATGTCGTAGAAGCGCAGGAGAAGATTGGTGAGAGTGGTTTTTCCCGCTCCTGTGTGGCCCACCACGGCGAGGGTTTCGCCCGGTTCGATGCGGAAGCTGACATCGCGCAGAACCCAGTCCTCATCCTTGTACGCAAACCAGACGTGGTCGAATTCGATGGCGGCGGCTCCTTCGGGGAGCATTGTTTTGGCCGGAGCGCTTCCGATCACGGCCGGCGTGTCGAGCAAATGGAAAATACGCTCCGCCGCCGCCGCCGCCGATTGCAGGATGTTGTATTTCTCGCTCAAATCCTGAATCGGCCGGAAAAACCGCAGGCCATATTGAAAGAATGCCACCAGAATGCCCAGGCTCAGGGCGCCTTCCCTCACCCGGAATCCGCCCCAGGCGAGCAGCACCGCGAGTGTCACCATGCCGCAAAATTCCACCGCCGGGTAGAACCATCCGTAGGCGATGATGGCTTCCTTGTAAGCGAGCATGTGCTCGCGGTTGACTTCGGTAAACTCCTCGCGGCTCTTGTCCTCGCGGTTGAACAACTGAAGCACGCTCATGCCGCTGATGTGTTCCTGCAGATACGAATTGATCCGGGCCACCGCGGTGCGGATGCGGCGGTTGCTCTTCATCACGTCGCGCCGGAACCGTACCGTGACGAACACCACCGCGGGAAGCGCTGCCACCAGCACCAGCGTCAGCTTCGGGCTGAGCTGTACCAACACGGCAAGCACCAGCGTCAGCATCAGCAGGTCTCCGAGCAGCGTCACCAGGCCCGAAGCGAACAGTTCATTCAGCGCATCGGCGTCGGTCGTAACGCGCGTCAACATGCGCCCCACCGGGGTTCGATCGTAGTAGGAAACATCGAGCCGCTGCAGGTGGTCCATCGTCTGGCGGCGCAGATCGAACATGGCCCGCTGTCCCGTGAGGTTCATCAGGTAGACCTGGGAGAAATCCATCAACATCGCCGCGATCAGCGTCAGCAGGTAGATTACGGAAATCTGTCCCAGTCCGGTGAAAGGGTCGGAAGAAAGGTAGGGATCGAGCCAGGAAACGGCCGGGTGCGCCGGCGGAGCCAGATAGCGATCAATCGCCAGCTTCGTCAATAGCGGCCCCAACACTTCGGCGCCGGCATGCACCATCATGCACACGACAGCCACAGTTACCGAGCCTTTGTAAGGCTTGAGGTAAGAAAGCAGCCGGACGATGAGGCGGCCATCATAAAAACGGCCCGTTACTTCTTCTTCCACGCGCGTTCTCTCAGTGTAGCGGATGGTAGGATAGCCACTGGTGGCCTCGACGGAGTACGTGAACAAGGTGCTGGCGGCTGTGCGCCGCATTCCGCGCGGAAAGGTGGCCACCTATGGGGATGTGGCGGAAGCGGCGGGTTTTCCCGGCGCAGCCCGAGGCGTGGCCGTGGCGCTGCGGCAGGCGGGCGGAGCGGTGCCCTGGCAGCGCGTTCTCGGCGCCGGCGGCCGCATCTGCCTCCGCGGAGCGAATGCCTTCGAACAGCGCCTCTTGCTCGAATCCGAAGGGGTGCGCTTCCGCGGTTCGCGCGTGGATATGAAGGCGCACCGGTTCCGGTCCGGAGGGAGAAACCGGCAATGACCTATGACGAATTGGCGGCCTCCCTCCGTGAGGAACTGAAACCATCCGGGGATCAGGAAAATGAGATGTTTCACCAGTTCCTCGAAGCAGCCTGGAGACTCCGCGTGTGGAACGAAGAAGAATACCAACTCTCGGAGAAAGCCGGCGGTGACGCTCTGCTCAGCGAAGTCCCGGCCATTCAGAAGAAGGCTGCCCGCATCCAGCGGCTGCGTACCCGGACGGAAAGCGCCTTTTACCGTTCCTTGAACCGGCTCAAGAAGTTACAAGCCGAGCGGGCGCGCCGCCAGGAGGCCGGAAAGAAATCGGCCGCCAGGCTTGCCGGTCTCGAAACTCCGCCGCACATCATGTGAGGGAATCACGCTATACTAATCGGTTGCGGCCTCATTCGCCGGGGCGCGCGGAGATTTGTGTGTTCTTTTCGATTCACGACCTGGAAGTTCGGAAAATCCATTTCGATGTGGAGTTTCCGCCTGGCGAGATCGACTTCCTGGATCCCGGCGTGCGCCAGACGGGCGTCCTGATGGCGCGAGGGACAGCGGAGTTGCTCAGCCATACGCTGGGCGAGATCCGGGTTCGCGGATATTTGAGAGTAGGCATGGAGGCTCCTTGTGATCGTTGTCTGGAGCCGGCTGCTCTTTTGATTGATTCGGACTTCGACCTGTTCTACCGCCCGCTGGCGACAGGCCCCGAGGCGCCCGAAGTGGAGATCCACGACGGGGAAACCGAAATCGGATTCTATGAGAAGGACGGCCTCGAATTGGAGGAAGTCCTTCGCGAGTTTGTTTTGCTTGCCATGCCGATGCAAAAGGTGTGCAAGCCGGATTGCAAGGGGATCTGCCCGCAATGCGGACAGAACCGGAACGAAGCCGCTTGTGATTGCCGCCTCGACCGTAGTGACGACAGATGGGCGGCGCTGAAGAATTTATAGACTTTCTTTTAGAAGGAACGCTAAGACAATGCCGAATCCAAAACGCAGACATTCCAAAGAGAGGACCAGCACCCGCCGGGCCCACGATCATCTCAAGTCGCCCTCATCGTCGGAATGCCCGAAGTGCGGGGAGCCGAAATTGCCTCACCGGGTATGTCCGTATTGCGGAACATACAAAGGCAGGGAAGTGATCGAGGTCGCAGAACAGTAACCGAGCTCCGTGGCAGGCTCCTCCGTCTAGTTCATTATTAATTCCATGGTCACCATCGCCGTAGACGCCATGGGCGGCGACAACGCACCCAAGGCCGAAGTCGAAGGGGCTCTCCGTGCCGTAAAGAGTCTCCCCGTTGAGGTCATCCTGGTAGGAAGAGAGGATGCCGTCCGGAACGAATTGGCCCAGCATGAGGGCTGGAGGAGCCTTCCCATTAAGGTGCATCACGCCAGTGAAGTGATCACCATGGAGGACAGCGCCGCCAAGGCAATGCGAACGAAGAAGGACAGCTCCATTCGCGTCGCCTCCCGCCTGGTGCGCGAAGGAATCGCCCACGGGGTGGTGTCGGCCGGAAATACAGGAGCCGCCATGGCGACCGCGAAAATGGTCCAGGGAATGATCAGCGGCGTCGAGCGCCCCGCTCTCGCGCAGGTATTCCCCACCATGAAAGGCAGCCCGGCGGTGATGGTGGATGTGGGCGCCAATGTCGATTCCTCTCCGCGCATGCTGGCGCAGTTCGCCATCATGGGCGAGATCTATTCCCGCGTCATCTGCCGCACCGAGCGCCCGCGCGTCGGGCTCCTGTCCATCGGCGAGGAGGAGCACAAGGGAAATGAACTCACCCGCGCCGCCACCCCCTTGCTGAAGACGCTCGATATCAACTTCATCGGAAATGTCGAGGGCCGCGACCTCTACACAGGGGAGGTCGACGTCGTGGTGTGCGACGGCTTTATCGGCAATGTAGCCCTCAAGGTCAGCGAGGGCGTGGTGGATGTGATGAAGCACATGCTTCAGGAATCGCTGCGCGAAACCATCACCCGCCAGATCGGCTATGTCCTCTCGCGCTCGGCCTATACCGATTTCAAGAAACGAGTGGATTATTCCGAATACGGCGGCGCGCCGCTCCTCGGCGTACGCGGAGTGTGCATCATCTGCCACGGACGCTCGAATCCCAACGCCATCAAGAACGCCGTCCGCGTCGCTGCCGAATTCGCCCAGGCAAACGTCAACGAGCGCATCGCCAGCGAACTGCGCAAGTCCGCCATCGGCAACGGCACCCGGTCCGCCGCGGCGGAATAACCGCCGGAACACTCCAAATTTCCCCCGCGACCAAAGCACCCGAAATGATAGGCTGGTGACGCCATGAGAGTCGTCTGTCTCTTTTTCGCAACCGTGCTATCCTCCCTCGCCTCCCGCGCCGTCATCCCTCTCAACGGAACCTGGCAGTTGGCCGAATCCCTCGACAGCGTCCAGCCTCCGCAAGCCTATCCCCATACCGTCCCTGTCCCCGGACTCGCCCACTCCGCCACGCCGCCCCTCGCCGGCATCGATGCTTTCGACTCCCGCGAGTTCATCCAGGCCTCCATCCGTGAGAAGAAACTGCCCGAATCGGCCCGCGTCGAAAACGCCGGCGTCCCGCGCCAGCGCCGCAACTTCCTTTGGTACAAACGGCAATTCCTCGCCCCTCCCAAGACCGGGCGGCTCCTCCTGCGCATCCGCAAAGCCCAGTTCGGCCACGCCGTCTACCTCAACGGCCACTACATCGGCGATGCCCGCGCCTGCTGGGCCGCCACCTACTTCGATCTCACCGGAGCCGTCCTCTGGGGCAAGACCAACCATCTCATCGTCCGCATTGGAGCGCACCCCGCTGTCCTACCCGTCTGGGCCCCCGCCGGAACGGATTTCGAAAAGTACAAGTGGACGCCGGGCATCTACGACGATGTCGACCTCATTGCTCTGCCTTCCGCGGCCTACATCGAGCACGTTCAGGTGGCCCCGCGTCTCCACGATTCCACGGTCCTCATCGAAACCACCATTCGCAACCGCGGCGCGGAACCCGCCCGCCTCGACGTGCGGAACTCGATCGCCGGGCTCTCCTCCGCGCCGCGCTCCATCACCGTACCGCCCGGCGAATCCGCCTCCGTCCAATCCACCATCAGGCTGCCCCAGCCGCATCTCTGGTCGCCCTCTGACCCGTATCTCTACACCGTGCGCACCACCGCCGCACAGGATTCCATCGACACCCGCTTCGGTTTCCGCGAGTTCCGCTTCGACACCGCCACCAAGCGCGCCTACCTCAACGGCAAACCCTTCTTCCTCCGCGGCTCCAACATCACCCTCCACCGCTTCTTCGAGGACCCGCTCTCGAAACAGCACCCCTGGGATCGCGCCTGGGTCAAGCGCCTCCTCTCCGATCTCCCCAAACAGTTCCACTGGAACTCCTTCCGCTTTTGCATCGGCCCCGTGCCGGACTTCTGGTTCGACATCGCCGATGAAGCCGGTCTCCTCATCCAAAACGAGTTCTTCATCTGGAACGGCCGCGGCTATTTTCCTCCTTACCGCGAAGAGGAACTCATCGCTCAGTACCGCGATTGGATGCGCGACCACTGGAACCACCCATCGCTCGCCATCTGGGACGCCTCCAATGAAACCGACTCCGATATGCTGCGGGAACGCGTCATCCCCGCCGTGCGCAAACTCGATCTCTCTGACCGGCCATGGGACAACGGCTACTCCGTGCCCACCGGCCCCAATGATCCCGTCGAGGACCATCCTTACCTCTTCTCGCGCATCCGTGGCGGCGGCAGCTTCTCCATGACCGAACTGATGCAGATGACCGGAGCCAAAACCACTAACGCCGGCCACCCCTCGGCCCACGCCGTCATCCTCAACGAGTACGGCTGGCTCTGGCTGAACCGCGACGGCACGCCCACCCTGCTCACCGAAGCCGTCTACGAAAAACTCCTGGGCAAGGACGCCACTCCCGCACAGCGGTTCCAACTCTACGCGTATTCCCTTGCCGGACTCACCGAATTCTGGCGCGCCCATCGGAATTTTGCCGGCGTCCTCCACTTCACCTGGCTCACCTGCTCCTACCCGGGCGTCAAGACCGGCGATCACTGGCGTGACGTCGAGAAACTGGAACTCGAGCCGAACTTCGTGGAATGGGTGCGCGAGGCCTTCAAGCCGCTCGGCCTCTACATCAACTTCTGGAACCCCAAACTCCGCCCCGCCGAACAGCGCACCTACAGCGTGATGATGGTCAACGACGATCCCGTCCCGCGTCAAGGCAAACTCACTCTGGCCTTTGAGGGCGGGGAATCGCAGTCCGTCACTTTTGAGATCCCCGCTCTCGGCGCGCACACCTGGAACTTCCGCCTCGCCGCACCCGCCACCGCTGGCAATACCGAACTCACCGCCACAGCCCAAACCGACGGCGCCGAGCCCACCCGCAGCCGCCGCAAGATTCTCATCGAATGACCCAAGCGCGCGATGCCGCGGGTTGGCCCCGGCTGAGTCTTGTCTCCAACTGAACGCATCCTACAATAGGAATAAGCCTGTCATGCGCCGTCTCTTGGTTCCGCTTCTCCTCGCGCCATTGGCGTTTGGTCAATCCAAGCGTCTTGACCCCATCAAGTGGAAATTGGAATTTCAGCCCGCCTCTGTACGCCCGGGCGGAGTGGTTATCGGCAGGCTCACCGCCGCCATCGAGCCCCCGTGGCATCTCTACTCTCCCACCACCCCCAAGGGCGGTCCGATCGTCACCACACTAGTTCTGGCGCCCAACGATGTCATTGAAGCGGTGGAGATTTTCCGTCCCAAGCCGGATCGAAAGTTTGACCAAAACTTCAACCTGGAGACGGAAACGTATGAAAAAGAAGCTATCTTCTTCTTCAAGGTAAAGCTGAGGTCAGGCGCGCCTGCGCAACCCGTGGAACTCACCGCCAACGCTCGCTACCAGGCATGCACGGAAAAGCAATGCCTTCCTCCGGTGCGCCGCGCGGCGTCAGCCACGCTGACACCTGACGCCGCGGCCGCGGCAGCGTCCTTCGAACTTCCCGCAGGCTATGCCTCCATTTCCGAGGGCGTATCCGCGGGTGCCGCCGGGGCAGGGAAGCCGCCTGCCTCCCCCACGCCGGGATCCAGCGGCGATCTCGTGCAATTTGCCTTGCTCGCCTTCGGACTCGGACTCGCCGCCGTATTCACTCCCTGTGTCTTTCCGATGATTCCGTTCACGGTGACCTACTTCCTCAACCGCCAGTCCGCCTCGCGCGCCGACAGCATCCTTCAGGCCGGCGTCTTCTCCACCGGCATCGTACTGCTGTTCACATCCCTGGGGTTCGTGACCACGGCTCTGTTAGGACCGTTCGGAGTGGTGCAACTCGGGTCTAATCCCTGGGTGAACGGCTTCATCGCCATCGTCTTCATCGCATTTTCACTGAGCCTGCTCGGCGCGTTCGAAATCACCTTGCCCTCCGGTCTGTTGACGAAGATGGACCGGGCTTCTCAGAGCAAGGGCGGCGTGGTCGGATCGCTGCTCATGGGGCTGACCTTCTCGCTCACTTCATTCGCCTGTGTGGGCCCGTTTGTGGGAAGTCTGCTGGCGGCGTCCGTCCAGGGCGGAAAGCTCCAACCGGCCATCGGGATGCTGGCGTTCTCCTCGGGTCTGGCTTCCCCGTTCTTCCTGTTGGCCATGTTCCCTTCGACGCTCTCGAGCCTTCCTCGTAGCGGCGCCTGGCTTCCGCGCGTGAAGACCGTGCTCGGCTTCGTGCTGCTGGCCGCCTCCCTCAAGTACATCAGCAATATTGACCAGGTGCTCCAGTGGAATTTCCTCACCCGCGATCGCTTCCTCGCTGCCTGGGTGGTCCTCTTCGCGCTGCCTGGCCTGTATCTGCTCGGGCTGCTGAGAATGGAAGGCATCAAGCCGGACCAGAACATGGGTGTGAGCCGCGCCCTCGCCGCTTCCGCCTTCCTCATTTTCTCCATCAGCCTGCTGCCGGGCATGTTCTGCGGCAAGTTGGGCGAACTGGATGCCTATGTTCCGCTGGCGAGCGAAGCCTGCGCCGCCCCGGTCGCGGGTGGAACGGCAACCGGAGGCGAAAGGCTTGTCTGGATGAAGAACCAGTACAAGGAAGCCCTCGCCAGGGCCAAGGCGGAACATAAACTCCTCTTCATCAACTTCACCGGCTACGCCTGCACGAACTGCCACTGGATGAAAGCAAATATGTTCCCTCGTCCGGAAATCATGGCCGAGATGCGGAAGTTCGTACTGGTCGAGTTATACACGGATGGTACCGATGCTGAATCGGAAAGAAACCAGGAGTTACAGAACTCGCGCTTCTCCACCATAGCCATTCCGTACTATGTTCTCATGGACCCCGATGAGAAAGTGATTGCCACGTTCCCCAGTTTGACCAAGAAACCGGAGGAATTCCTCGCATTCCTGAAGTCCGGGGAGCAGGCTGAGGCCAGGACCGCCGCCTCTCTCTAAGTTCCGCGCTCCCCCGGCGCGTCCGGTACTGGATAATCCCGCTCGTCTTACTCTCTTCTCCCTCGTACCAAGCCGGCCTCGTTACGGTACCAACAGTTCTCCCCGCGCCTCTGCTCCAGTGAAGACAATAAGTCAAGAAGCAAGAACTTACTAACTGGGAAGAAGAGGTTTGATCACCGTGAAGCTGTCAAGCTGTCTGTTTGCCTTCGGGCTGCTGCTGCCCGCCTCCGGCGTCCTGTCCGGCGCCACCATCACCTTCGCCTCGCAAGGGACGCCTTCCGACCCGAATGAATGGAACAGCCTTGGCGGCACCATCGCCATCGCTCCACACCCCGCGTGGGCGGCCGCGCTTCCCGGCTCCTCCTGGGTCAGCTACTTCAATACCGGCGACCCCGCCAGTCCCTATTACATGAGCCCCCCAAACGGCACCGTGGTTTCGTTCTTTGAACTGCTGACACTGCCGTGGGAACCGAACACGGCCACCATCACCTACCGCGCTGACGATTCGGCCGCCTTCTTCATCAACAATGTTCTCGTCAGACCCGAAGCCCCAAGCTCCGGAAATACCTACAACCGCTGTTCCGATTTTCCCGTCGGCTGCACCGTCAATACCGAAGTCACCATGGACATCACGCCGTTCCTCTCATCCGGCGCCAACACGCTGCGTTTCGACGTGGCGCAGCGCAACGGGGTCAGCTTTGGCCTGAACTACCTGGGCTCGGCGGCCGGTCCCAGGAAAGTCATCGAGAATCCCGTTCCCGAACCAGCCACCTTCGGGCTGCTCGGAGTTGCCTTGCTCAGCATCGGGCTGTGGCATCGCAAGACACGCCAAGGCTGAGGAAAGGCCGCAACCCGGTTCGCCCGCGACGCGTCAGAAGGAACCTGAGCGATCATATAGCTATGTGGTTCATCCGCGCGGTAGTCTTCACCGGATTGCTCGCCGCCCCCGCCGCCGCCCAGCTCAAGCTGAATATTCAGCAGTTGACCAGCTTCATCGAGTCCTCCATCAAACTCAAGCAGGAAGACAAGCGCGTTGCCGAATACGTAAAGAAGATCCAACTCACTGAGCGGCTGGACGACCGGACCATCGAGGTCTGGCAGGGGAAGGGACTTGGACCCAAGACTGTCGAGGCGCTGCGCAACCTGGTGGAAGCCTCGCAAAGCCTCCCCAAACCGGCCGCCGCCGTCGCCAGGCCCGCCGCCCCGGTAATTCCTCCACCGTCGGCCGAAGAACAGCGCCGCGTGCTCGATCAGGCCCGCGACTATGCGATGAGCTACAGCAAGCGCCTGCCGGACTTCATTTGCACCCAGGTAACCCGCCGCTACTACGATCCCACAGGCCTCGAATTCTGGCGCAGCATGGACACCATCACCGAAAAGCTCACCTACTTCGAGCAGAAGGAAGACTATAAGGTGGTGACCGTGGACGGGCGCCTCGCCGATACGACGCACGACAAACTCGGCGGCGCCACCTCGAGCGGCGAGTTCGGCAGCATGATGAAGGAGATCTTCGACCCGAAGACGGAGACCCAGTTCCGCTGGCTGCGCTGGGGAACCCTTCGGGGCCGCCGCAACCACGTCTATGCCTACAGCGTGTCGCAATCGAGATCGCAGTGGCGCATCGACTACCAGCGCACCATGGAGATCGTTCCGGCCTACCGGGGACTGATCTACGTGGACGCTGACCTGCTCACCGTTACCCGCATCACCCTGGAAGCAATCGACATCCCGCCCACTTTTCCAATCCAGCTAGCGAGGACGACGCTCGATTACGACTTCATCAAGATCGGGGAGGCCGAACATGTCCTTCCGCTCCGCGCCGAGGTGCGGATGCGCGAGGGACGCACGCTGGTGAAGAACGAGGTCGAGTTCCGGATGTACCGCAAGTTCGGCGCGGAGGCGACCATCAAGTTCGAGACGCCGGAACCGCTTCCCGACGACGTCACCAAGGAGCAACCCATCCAGCCAACCCCGTCCAAGCCGCCCAACGAGTAGGGGTGGACGGAGCGGCACTGTTGTGCTTGCCAAAAGTTTACATAATACATGTTATCGGCACAAACCCGCGTCCTATTGGCCCTAACAAGAGAGGCGGAAGGCCGGCATTTGAGCGTGAACATCGGCGGCAGGTCGTTGGCTCAAAAGGCAAACATCGCCCACCCAGCCGTGCGGCGCGCGGTGGCTGGGCTGGGACAGCAATCCTCGACCTCACATGGGCGCCCACCGCGGAAAGCCGCCTGCCGCGCCATGCTTGCTTGAGCGCCTATAATGCTTGATTGAGCGCCTGCGGATAGCAGTATGTGAAAGGAGAAACAAACATGAAAAAACGCAAACCCGGACGCCCGTCCGCCGCCAGCCTCGCGGCTCAATTGCTCGGCCGCCTCGGTGGCCGCAAAGGAGGCCCGGCGCGCGCCGCCGCGCTCTCCCCCGAGTCCCTCTCAGCCATCGGACAACTGGCCGCCGCTGCCCGCAGCCAGGCCCTCTCCCCAGAACGCCGCCGCGCCATCGCCAATACCGCCGCCGCCCGCTGGGGAAAGGAGCAACACGCATGAGCGAGCCAGTCTCACAGGAACAACTCGCCGCCGCCGAGGACCGCATCATCACCGCCGTTGCCCGCCTCCTCAATGACAGCGAAACCCGCTTGCGCGACGAAATCCGCGGATCGGAAACGCGCTTGCTCACCGCCTTTCACAAGTTCGCGGAACGCCATGACGCACGCTGGACTGTCGCCCGCATCCTCGCCACCGACGCGCAAACGCGCATTGACGAGCTCCGCGACGAAGTCCGTGCCAAGCTCGCCGAAATCGAACGTAAGCAGCCGCCGCCGGCCAACCCGTAGAACCCGCAACCAACGCCAGGCGCGGCCCCCACGCCGCGCCAACGCATCCGCCCCGCCGCCGTCGGCTGGGACCCCTTCCGCGGCTTATTGGCGCGGCCCTGCTGCGCGCCAGCGCCACGGCCGCGGCTGTGGAGACGCCATGCCGCCTCAGAGCGCCTCAAGCGGGCCGGCCAACAGCCCCTCCCTCCCCGCCGTTGCGCGCTACTCGCCGCGTCCGCGTTCGCGCCCCGCGCGTTCGGTACGCAACGTTTCGCCGGCAGAGACGCGCTGCCACGCCCGGACGCGCCGCGCCGGCGACGCGCTCAATCGCCGCGCGGCTCACGCACGCCAGGGACACGGCCCTCTCCCATGAGCCATCAAGCGCTGCCGACGGCAGCCATCGCCGCCTCTACCAGGTATGAACGGCCAATACCTTCGGCGGACCCGGAAGTTCTCTGATGACCTTCGTCTCCAGAACGATCTGGCAGTTCTTTCGATCCCACCCCTCGGGAGCGAGTTGCGCAAATCGCGACCAGTACTTCGGATCGGTCAGAAACTCGGCCGCCACCTGGGTTCCGAAACCGTTCAGTCCCGACAGCGCGATCACGATCTGCCCGCTTGATGGATCAAAGAACCTGGAGATAATCGCGTAATCCACCGTTTGCCGGCCGAATGGCCAAAGGTCAGGCACCATCCAAACCGATTTTCCCTCTGCGTTACTGTCACTTATCCAGGAAGTTTCATGACTTCCTTTCAGTGATGTCTCGAATCTGTATCGCATCTGCTGGTTTAGAGCGTCGGCCCATGGATTCCGGAATCCTCCGATCAGCACTACCCTGCCCCGCCGAATCTGTTCGAGCGAAACCTCGGAGGCTAGGCCGAACTGGATCGGCTCCCTGTTCTGGGAAAGATAAGTCGCGATGCTCAGGGTCGCGCGTATGTTCTGCACCGACATCTGCCCGTTCGGAACCACCCGTACATCCGGGGCTTTCAAAGCCATGCTCATCTGCCCAAGGCCCTGCCTGCCGGATTCCTCCATTTGGGTGACTGCTTCCTCCGGCAGGAAAATCCGGTTGCTGGCCGGGATGCAGACCACCACCGGTGGACCGGCTTTGAAGAAAGGCTCCCAAAACACATCCATTGGGTGCCGGGTGTGCAGATGAGGCCAAGACGCCCAAACCCCCAGTGGAACGAGCGCAACCAGCAACAGCCACCACCATCGGAACATGGAACGCGGTCCGGCGGACTCGGAAGGCTGCACCGGGGCATCCACGGCAGCACTTAAAGAAGGTTCCCGCGCCGTCTCCTCCGAGACACCCGGGAATGGCTCCACAACAAAGAACCGCGGAACATACGACCCGATCGGCAGATGGATCCGCAGTGTATCATCCCGGCCCGTCTGGTCGTAGTACTGCGCCAGGCGCTTTCGGATCTCGTTGGCTTTCACCCGCACAATGGCGTCGCTCGAGGTGTCGTAACCATACTCGCGTCCGAATATCTCGGCGCCGATCAACCGCTCCTTGAGAGTGAGGCAATCGCCCTCGAGAGTCTTCATGACGAGATGTTGAAGCAGCTCCTGGCACCGGTGGCTGCCTTCAAAAGCGCGAGACTGCAGCATTCGCGCCATCTGTTCCCTGATCCGCGTCCTGTCACCCTCACTCATGTGGGTAGAGATGGGATGTTCCTCTGCGCTTCCCCCCACTTGGCCGGCCATGGTCCTGATACCTCATCTCAGCCTACCGCAACGCACAAGTAGCCTGCAATCATTCAAGTACGCGTGCGTTACGGCTATCTGTAACGTTCTTCAAACGCAACAAACGTTGTCGGCCCGCCCCTTTTGCCCTTACCATCGAGTGTCTCATCAGGGGAACTTCACAATTGTTCTGTGCCCCGGAGACGGGAGAAGATCGATGAAGAAGACCATCGCGTTGGCGTTCCTTATATTGGCGTCGACCTTGCCGCTGTGCGCGCAGCAAAACTTCGCCACCATCGTGGGAGTAGTAAGAGACGTTTCCGGCGCAGTGGTGCCCGATGTCGCGATCACCGCGATCGGACAAGCCGACAACGTCAGGCGAGAAACCCGGAGCGACGGCTCCGGCAACTACTCGCTGCCGTTCCTCAAACCAGGCAGTTATAGCATCAGCGCCGCCAGCAGCGGGTTCCAGACCCAGCAGGCGGCCATTACATTGGATACACAGCAGACCGCCCGTTTGGATTTTACGTTGAAGGTGGGCGATGTCAGCGAACGCGTGACAGTGGAGGCCTCGGCCGCCGTCCTCCAGACTGAGAACGCAACCGTTGGCACCGTCATCGACAGTGGCAAGATTACCGATCTGCCGCTGAACGGCCGTAACTTTGTGCAACTCGCTCAGCTTGTCCCCGGCGTCCAGGGCGCTACCCCAGGCTCCATGGCCGCCCGCTCCGCACGCGGTTCCATCGGCCAAAGCGACCAGTCCTACGGCAGCACCAACATGTCCGCGAACGGAAATCGCGATACCTTCAATCGCTTCTATCTGGATGGCATCGAATTCTCGGTCGGCCAGGTTTACTATCCCTTCTCTCCTTCCGTCGACTCTCTCTCCGAGTTCAAGGTGGAAACCAGCACTTACTCCGCGGAAATGGGCGGAGCGCCCGGAGCCCACGTGAACCTTACCACCCGCAGAGGCGACAATCGCTTCACGGGAGCGCTGTGGGAATTCAACCGCAACAACGATCTCACGCAAACCTACGACGCCGTCGCGGGCAAGGGTGTCACATCCCCGCGGCTGAACCGCAACCAGTACGGCGCCCGGATCGGCGGCCCGCTCCTGGTCCCGAAACTGTACAACGGCAAGGACAAGACTTTCTTCTTCTTCAACTGGGAAAGCGGCAAGATGGCGCAAGGCGCTCCGGCGCGGTACGCCATCGTGCCGGCAGAGGCCGCGCGCAACGGAGACTTCCGGGGTTTGGTGAATGCCCGTACGGGACAGCCTATCACGCTCAAGGACCCGCTGAACATCGGCATCGTCAACAACGTCATTCCGAAACAGTTCCTCAGCAAGCCGTCCCAGGTGCTGTTGGGCTTCACGCCGATGCCGAATATCAGCGCCGGCAACTACAACTTCCTGGCCGCCGCCCCCAGCGTGATCCCGTGGCAGAACAACTACCTCGGACGTATCGACCACTCACTCACCACCAACGACGCCCTCTTCTTCCGCATCGTGATTGACGACCGGTTGTCGACAGGCATCCCCTTCTGGGGCCACGACGAGTACAGCCCGGGTCAGACGTCCCGGCACGTGGTCGGCTCCTGGATCCATACGTTCTCTCCTCGCGTCGTGAACGAATTCCGCGGCGGGTTGAACAGTCTGGAAGCTTTCCAGAAAATGGGCTCGAGCTTCGACCCGGCCTACGACGTCGCCAACAAGATGGGGATCCCCATGGCCAGCAAAGACCCGCGTACTTTTGGTCCGCCTACCGCCAGCATCAGCGGTCCGGACGGGGACTACAACGTCTTCTCCATGGTAAGGAATATCGGTCCGCAGGATGGCTCCGAGGACAACTTCGAGTATGTGGACACTCTCTCCTGGCAGCGTGGGAGCCACTTCCTCAAGTTCGGCGGCGACGTCACCTACCGCATCGAGACTCTCGACCACGCCAACTCGCCGCGCGGCATCTTCAGTTTCGACGGACTCTACACCGGATCGGCCCTGGCGGACTTCATGCTCGGCTACGTGCGGACGGGATCCATCAACCCGAATCCGTCACAGCATGAACTGCGCACCTGGTGGCATTCCTACTTCGTCAATGACGACTGGAAGGTTACGCCGCGCCTCAGCCTGACTCTCGGTGTACGCTACGACTACTTCCGGCCCTGGACCGAAGTCAACAACAAGATTCTGGACATCGAACTGAACGGCTTCCTGCCCACCAGACAGGTGGATCCCACCAACGCCACCTGCGGCCGGGCCGTCCAGTGCGGAGATCATAAGAATTTCAGCCCGCGCCTCGGCTTCGCCTACCGGCCGTCGTTCTCCGATGATGCGGTCATTCGCGGCGGCTACGGGATCTACTACATCCCCATCACCACCTCCGAACTCGACAACCTGCCCATCGCTTACAACTCCACCACATCGGCAAGCGTGACCGGTTCGCTCAGCGGCATCCCGGACATCATGTTCGCCAATCCGTTTACCGGCGCCGGCGTGGCTTCGAACCGCGTCAGCAACTTTGCCGTGGACCAGAACATGAAATCGCAGATGGTTCAGCAGTGGAACCTCACCGTACAGAAGAAATTGCCGGGCAGCTTTCTTCTCGACGTGGGCTACGTCGGGTCAAAGGGGAGCCGCCTCATCGCCACCGTGGGCGATGTGAACAGGCCCATCGATGTCGTGGATCCGCGCACGCCCGGGCTGCCTTCCATCAACGCGCGGCGGCCGAACCAGGCGTTCCTCCGCCCCATCACCGGTGAGAAGACGGTTGGTATGTCCAACTACCAGTCCCTGCAAGTCAAACTCGAGCGGCGCCTCGCCACCGGGTTGACGCTGCTCCAAGCCTACACGTGGTCGAAGGCCATCGACAGTCCCACCGACATGGGCGGTCTGTACGGCGTGGGCGTGCTCCCCGGCGGCATTCAGGACATGTATAACTTCGCGAATGAGAAGGCCCTGGCGGCGTTCGACGTCACCCAGCGCTCGGTGACCACCGTGCTCTACGACCTGCCCTTCTTCAAGGGCTCGCGAGGCCTCACCCGCACACTGCTGGGCGGCTGGCAGGTTTCCACCATCGCTCTGTTCCAGAGCGGGTTCCCCGCTACCATCGGCGCCAACCGCGACACCACCGGCACCGGCGTTCTCTCCCGCCCCGATTTCGTGGCCGGACAACCGGCCAACCTCCCGGGCGACCAGAGAACCTGGGGCCGCTGGTTCAACACGAGCGCGTTCACGTTTGCGCCCTACGGCCGGTTCGGCAATATGACCCGTAACGCGATCCGCGCCCCGGGCATGACCAACTTCGACTTCGCCGCAAACAAGTTCTTCGCCATCACCGAGCGGACGCGGTTTGAATTTCGCACGGAGTTCTACAACATCTTCAACAACTACAATCCCGATTCGTACGCGCTCGATCGCAGCATCACCTCGGCCAACTTCGGCAAAATCGGCGGCGGCGTGACGGGCATCACCACTCGGGTGATCCAACTCGGCGCGAAGCTCTACTTCTAACGGCAACCCGGCATGAAGAAATTGTCCGGCCGGCGGAAGACGCAATACTTCATGCGCTGGTTTTGTTTACTGGCCGCCGCGGCGGGTATGGCGCCGGCCCAGCCCGTTCTCTCGCCGTGTCCGCCGGAGCGCGTGCTCGAACTCCTCGATTTGGACCGTCCCGGCCTCGGGCGCGTCCGGGAGGCGGCCGGCAACCATGCTCTGGCCTTGGCCCGGCTGCTCGATTACTACAGGAACCGGGGAACGGTGCGCTACGACACCCGGATTTCTCCCGCCGGCGCCGCGGAAATCGCCGCGGCGCGCGCCACCCTCGCTCACGTCCTCGACGTCGGTTTGGGCTACCCGCCGCAGCGCTACGGCGCCGATATCAACTGGATGGCGGATCCGGTCCGCGACATCGAGTGGGTGGCCGGCGTCCAGCGCTTCTATTGGCAGACACCCCTGCTGCGCGCCTGGGCCGCGACGCACGACACCGTTTACGCCCGCGGCTGGATGGACATGACAGCCGATTGGATTCGCAAACACCCGGTGGACCCGAACCACTTCGCCTGGCTCGATATCCAGGTCGGCATCCGCGCCGCCCGCTTCGCCGAAGCTTTCGATCTGCTGAGGGCTTCCCCGGCAATGAACGCCGGGTTCCTCGAGACGCTGCTCGCGAGTGTCTACGACCACGGCCGCAAAATGTCGCTCTACCCGAGAACGACCCCTCACAACAAGGCCGTCATCGAGGCCGTGGGGCTGCTGCGCCTGGCGGTGATGTTTCCCGAGTTCAAAGATTCGGGCCGTTGGATTGCCAAAGCGTGGGAAGTGCTCTCCAGCAACCTTCCGCGCCAGGTAACCCCGGAGGGCGTTCAGCGCGAGTGGACGCCGAACTATCACCAACTGGTGGCGTCGCTGATGCTTCACACGCTGCTGCTGGCCGATGCCAACGGTCTGCCCTCTCCGCCGCCGCTGCGTGACCTGACTGCGAAAATGTTCGACGTCTGGTTCGCCATGACCGCTCCCGACGGATGGCAGCCCATGTTCGGCGACGGGCGGCGGCCACCGGATGGTAAGCCCGATCCGTCTGACCTGCTGCTGGCAGCCAGGCTATTCGGCCGGCCGGAGTTCCACGCCGTCACCGGTAACGGCAAGGCGAGCGCGCCCCGCTGGCTCTCCCGCGCATTCCCGGAATCAGGAATGTACTTCTTCCGCTCGGGCTGGGATCGTGATGCCACCTACCTCGCGCTGCACTCGAGTCCGCCCGCCATCTCCGCGCACGATCAGCCGGACAACGGCACGTTCGAATTATATGCCGGAAGACGCTGGCTGATCGAGGACAGCGGCTCGTTTGCTTACCCCGACACGCCGTTCGCCAAAGAGCGCGACTGGTTCAGCCGCACCGCCGCCCATGCGACGCTGACGCTCGATGGAGCCAACTCGCGGAACGCCCACCGCCACCTCCTTTGGCAGACGGGCGCCGGTGGAGACACGTTGGCGTTTGAAAACGAATCCTACCCGCGCCTGACCCACCGGCGGACCGTCTTCTTCGCCGGCAGGCGGTGGTTCGTCTTCGTGGATGAGGCCCTTGGCGATGCGCCGGGCAAGTTGGAACTGCGCTTCCCGTTTCCACCCGGCAGGATCCACGTGGACCGGCGGGAAAAATGGGCACGAACCGGTTTCGCCCAAGGGACCAACCTGCTGGTCTGGGCGCCGCCGGAAGACCAGGCCAGCCTGGAACTCGAAGAAGGCCAGATCAGTTACACATTGAACCGCAAGCAGGCGCGGCAAGTGGCCGTCTATCGTCATCAGCATCCCGCCCCGGCGGTGTTTGTGACGCTGCTCGCGCCATATGACGGCGCCCAGCCGCCGCGTCCCTCCATTCGGATTAAAGGAGAGTTCCAGCCCGGCCAACCCCGCCTCGAACTGGACCTAACCATCGGCAACGAACATTGGCTCATGGGCCGCGACCTCAGCCTGAAAACCGCATGGATCACTCAGACCAAAGAGTGAACAGATCCGGCGGGCCCACGCTCGACAACGCAGGGCCGAAACGCCACGGCTACAGACGACGTTCCTGTGGTGGTTACGATGCCTTACTTCACCGGTTCGCCGGTTCTTCCGAGGCGGCGGCTAAGACACCCGGGACAGGTGCAGGTGTCTCGGAAGTTGTGTTTGTGCGATAGACCATGGATCACACCGTCGGCTTCGTCAAAGCGATTGGCAATGATATCCATATATTGGGCGTCACCGCTGTTGTAACGGCGAAAAACCGAATAGGCGACATGATCGGCAAGTTGTATCAGGCGCGAAGCTTTCGAGTCGACGAAGAACGGTGTGTCAGCGATATTCTTCAAGGAACCCCACCTTGTTCCCACCTTGCGGAATTCACGGCTGAGCCGCTGCAGCGAGGTCTCTCGGGTGGTTTTGTCGAGGATGATCATGCCACGCTGCTGATCTCCTTGCTGCCGCCGCCGCATCAAGAAATAGTCGAAACGTTGGCAAAGATCCTCGAAGGCCATTTCAACAGGATCCGTGCTGGGATAAGAATGCTTGTGAATCGCGCAAGCGAATAGGCGCATAGTATCGTAGCTGTTTTCAGTTACCTTGAGAACGGCCTTCAAGACACCGCGAGCGTCGTCGATGGTGAGGCTCTTCCATGGATCCGCGCGTCTTGAAAAGATGGTGGAGGCGTGGAATTCAACATCTTCGGGGTTCTTGTCATACGGCGTCGCGAGTTTGTCCAGCTCCCGGCTGAACCAATCCACCTGCGCCTCATAAACGCACACGCCGCCCAATACAAAGTACTCTTCAGCAGGGTTCCCCGGCGACCCCGCATCGTCGAGGTAGAGGAGGTACATAAAGAAAAGGCAGCCGAGTGAGCTTACGCCCAACGGACCGCAACTGCAGCCCTCTCAACCGCACCTCCATTATATGACAATCTCTAGTTTTCGGTGTGGTCCAAGTCTTGTCTAATACAGAATGAGCCTGAAGCCCGACCGTGTTTCCAACACAAGAACCATCGCCTACTACTCGATCGACAACGCGCAAAACCGGGAAGCCCCGAAGACCGTGACGTTGACTTTTCCGCGGTAGACTGCAAGTCAAACAGGAAGATGTACTCCGGGCGCCCTGCCGCTACCTGGTACCAGGTGTGGCAGGGCGCTTTCGCTTCGATTACAGCCGCGCGGAAGCCCTCCGCGAAAACCACGGCAGAAAGCGTCACCAAACAACAGTATTGACAATTGTTCGAGCTTATGGCTCAATCCATACGAGAGGTGGCGATCAATGAAGTCCGATCGCGGAATCTCAGAGGTGCGGCGCATCATTAGAGCAGAACTCCACGGCAATTTATCCGTGGCAACGTTGGCTGAGTGCAACTGTCTCCTTCTCGTCCGCTCCATAACCTTTCCTGTCGCAAAGTCCGCTCTCCTCAGCCAAGTCGATAACCCCGTAACGCCGTCGATCCACCGTCGATCCCTGTGAAAGCACGGCCCAATAGGCGGACAAATTACCTGGAGGTGTTGCAAATGTCAAGAGCTTTACCGGCGCGAATTACTCACAGTGTGACTCTGGGAATGGGGTTGCTGCTGGCGGCAGCCGCAGCCGCCCAAAGCGACGTTCCTGCGACTACAATCGCTGGCACGCTGATGGATGGGTCGACCAATTTGCCGATTGCCGGGGGGAAAGTGGTCTTTCAGCGGCTGGAGAAAGGCAACGTCCTGACAGGGCCGCGGTTATTCGATATCGATCCCGCAAAGGCCGATGCCGGTGGGAATGCCGTTCGTCTCGCCACATTAACCGATGCGGTTGGAAAGTTCCGGTTTCGTGTCAGCGGGAAATGCACGTTCGCGCTGTTCAGCGATGCGCCCGGTTATGTGCGGGTGGACCATGTTCACCACGACAACACCTATGAACTGGATAGTGAGAGCGGCAAGAGCGGCATTGTCATTCGCTTGACGCCCCAACTCACCATATCAGGCCGGGTGACGGATAGCGAAACGAAGCAACCGGTCCGCGGAATTGCGGTCGTGCCCAATCAGTTCCACGTGACGAGCACCGGCCGGGTGCTCTTTCCTAGCGGGAATGCCGCGACAACGGATGATTCCGGCACGTTCCGCCTGTCGGGCTTGGCCCCGGGAGAATACTACCTGGAGGTTCGGCCACCGCTAGGTGCGAAAATCCAAGAAGCGAAGCCCGTAGCTTGTTTTCGAAATCTGGTCCAAAAGTCGTACACTGCTACGTGGTATCCCGGGGTAGAACGTTCGCAAGATGCCGTGCCCTTGAGATTGGTGGACGGATCCGCTCTCGATCATCTTGATATACGAATTAGGAAGCGGAAGACCGCTTCCATCCGGGGCCGGGTTCTAAGCGCGGAAGACCTGGGGCAGGCCGACATATTTCTGGGACTCTCCGGCGTTACGAGCGAAGTGGCAGGCAGCAGCTTCCGTCTGATCGCCGGCGGCAAGGTCAAGGCGGGCACTCAGTTTCAGGTGGACGGGCTTGCCCCCGGCATGTATTTTCTAACCGCCAACACCGCGGCCGAACAGCGCCGCGACATGAAGTCGGCGACTCTCACCCTGGAAGTGGGCGACGAAAACCAGGATCATCTCGACTTGCGGCTTCGAAACGGAGTTCATTTGCGGGGCCGCGTGCAACTCAAAGGCCGCCAGGAGAGCAATGAGGAGTTTTCGCTGCCGGTAGAGAACATGCAAGTCCACCTTTCTCCGCTGGTCCACGCGGCCTTTATCACGGAATCTCCAGTTGGCGTGGACAGCAAAACGGGGGCTTTCGATGTCGAAGGGGCCATTCCTGACCGCTACCGGCTCCTGTTATTCAACGCACCCGCCGGATACAAAATCGCGGAAACGGAGTACAACGGGACACTATGCGCGAACGGTATCCTGACCATTGATCCAAACGCGAACTTTCACCAACTGCGAATCAAACTGGCGCCGGCTACCAGTTCACTCACGATAACAGCGGCCGACGGAACACGGCCCGCGGTCGCCGCGACAGTGCTGTTGGTTCCGGACGCCGTAGATGATCAGGCTTTCTATACAGCCTTGCAGCAAGCGACGACGGATCGCGACGGCCGCGTCACTATCGGTCAACTGCTTCCGGGCGCTTACCGGGTCTTCGCGTACACCAACGGTTCCGCGTGGGCAAGCGACCCGTACCTGAAGCAGAGGGTGCTTGCGGGCCACAAGGTCCAGCTTGCGGAGAATGAGGCAGCAACACTTGACTTGCGTCCTCACAAGCTGAATTAGGTTCGGCCCCAGTAGCCTGCTTTCGCAGCCACACAATCGCCCCGGATAGCAGCCCGGCAAGGCTCAGCACAATCCCCGCAATCTCTGTCGACGGATGGTAGTCCATCCTCACCACGTGTTCTCCCTTCCCCGCAACCACCGCCCGAAGCGCTCCGTAGGCCTCCGTCAACAGGACATCTTTACCATCGACGACAGCTTTCCAGCCGGGATAAAACGTGTCCGCCACCACCACCGCCGCCCGGCATGGCAGCCTCACCCGCAGCCCCAGAGAATCGCTCCGCCGCCACAAGACCCGGATCTCCTCCGTCCCCTCGCAGGTCTCCAGGTCAGGCGCCGGCCCAAGGGTAAGCAGAGTACGGTGAAGGTCCGTGCGGCTGTCCTGAATACGCTTCCGCAGGTCGTCCGCGCTTTCTACTTTCACAGCCTCATGCGCAATCCACTCGCGCTTGCCCGGATGCGCTTTTGCCTTCCACTCCAACATCCCGGTCTGCTGCTGGAACCCGGCTTCATGGGTCACACCAAACAGCTCCTGCGTCCTCTCCGTGTGCAGTTCGTGAAGCAACAGATTCCGGCTCGCCGCGGCCACGAACCCGCGCAACTGGTCGACGCCGAGCAGGTCGCCGATATTGGCGCGCAACTCCGCCGGATCGCCCACCACCCTCCCAACTCCTTCCGGCGCCGGCTGCCTCCGGAATGCCTGTAGCCGCGGCGCGCAAACAGCCGCCGTCCGGGTGTCCGTAATGCGCTCTTGACGGACCCCATACCACTCATGCAGCGCGATACCCAGCAACACCACGAATGCGGCCGCCTGTAGCGCCCTGCCGTACGGGCTGACACGGCGCAGAACCCACTGCATGCCGTACGCAGCCAGAAGACACAACCCCAGCGCCAGCAGGTAAGCCCCGCGATTCGGGTGCCTTGCCTTCCCTAAATAGGGAACAATCGTCACCAGCAAGTGGTGCACGGGCGTGTGAACCCCCAAAACATAAAGCGAGGAAAATGTGACCAGCCCCACCGCCATCCTCACGCCGGGTTGCTTCCTCCACAGCAAACCCACCAGCGCCAGAGCACACATCGTCACGCCCACGTACAGCGTCGACATTGCCTGCGGCGCCTGCTTCGGGATCATCACTTGCCAGATGTCTTCCGGAGACACCGAATGCTCCCCGAACAAGGCATACGGAATCTGTTCGTTCCAACTCACCGGCTCGGGCGTGCCCGCCCACCGCCTTGCCTGCCGCGCGAATTCCAAGGAGGGCAGAATCTGCGCCGCACTCACGGCGCCCGCAATGGCCGCCCCAAACAAAAATGCCCGCATCTGTTTCCACTCGAACTGCCGCCTTCGCAGTCCTCTCGCGAACAGCCAGGCTCCCCACACGCCCATCGTCGCCACCGTATTCAACAGCGGAATCTCGTGATGCCCGGAAAGCCAGGACAACCCAAGACACACCCCGTAGCCCGCGGCGTTCTGTAACCCGTCCCCCCGCTGCCGCAACACGCGCAGCAGAAACAGAAGGATCACAGGAGTCCACACTGCACCGTTCAGTACATCAAGCCAGGGGATTGTGGCCAGAAACCCCGAAAGCGAGAACCCCGCGCCTCCCAGCACGGACGCCATCCGCCCCAAACCTGCCTCCCGGCACAGCAGGTACATGAATAGCGCCGCCTGAATATGAATCCACACGTAGTAGAGGTTGAGAAGGGAAAACCGCAGCCCGCCATACCCATCCAGCGGCAGCGCCGCAAGCAGCAGATTCAGTGGATACAGCGGACCCGGCTGCGTCTCCCCCACCAGCGGCTGCCCGCACCAGATGTGCGGATCCCAGAACGGAAAATGCCCCGCATGCAGTTCCGTGGCAATGAACTGCAACCGCGGAATTTCCAGCGTGCACATGTCCCAATGGTCGAACCAGACGTGGTGCTCATTCAGGAACAAAGGCGCGTAGAACACCGCACAGACCAGCGCCAGGAAGAGAGGCGCCGCTGTCGGCAGTCTATTTTGGACCCGGCTCCACATGTACCAGCACGTCGGCCACCCATTCCAGCCGGTCGCGAATCCGGCGCCGCACATCCCGGGCAATCTCGTGGGATTCACGCACGGTCAGGTCCGGGTCCACCTCGAGATGGAGATCCACATGATACTGCAAGCCGGTCTTGCGCGCATAGCATTTCTCCACCAGCAGCGCCCCCGGCGCCTCGCTTGCCACGCTGCGAATCTCCTCAATCAACGCCGGATCGGGCATCGTGTCCATCAACTGGAGCGTAGAATCGCGCACCACCTTCACGCCGAGGTAAATGACGATGATCCCCACCAGGACGCCGCCCACATGGTCCGCCGTCAGAAAGCGCGACGGATCGTAAAGGGTCAGTCCCAGCGAGCACAGCGCCACCACCCCCGAGAGAATGTCCACGGTGTCGTTCCACGCGTCCGCCCGCAACCCTTCGCTGCGCGTCTTGCGGGCAAAGTGAAACTTCCCGGCGGAAAGCCCGGTTTTCATCAGAATGGAAAATACCAGCGCCCAGGCCGCGTAGGCTTGCGGCGGCGGATGGATGTCATGCATCTTGCCGGTGGCGTTGATGGAAATGCCCGCTCCGGCAACCGCCAGCATGATCCCCACCACAAAGCCGCTCAGCGTTTCGAGCCTCCCGTGCCCGTAAGGATGATCTTCATCCGCCGGGCGCGCCGCCGCCGCAAGTCCGAACAGCACCACTCCGGAAGCCACCACGTCGCTCGCCGACTCGAACCCGTCCGCCAGCACCGAAGTCGACCCTGCCAGAACCCCGGCCGTGATCTTGATCAACGCCAGCAGCCCGCTGATGGTCATCGAAAGGATTGCGACCCGCGAGGCTGTGAGCTTCTTCCACATGTTCAGCGCTGGTTTGCCTTGAGGACCTTCTTCCGCAAGCGGATGGATTGAGGCGTCACCTCGACGAACTCATCCTCACGGATAAACTCGATCGCCTGCTCCAGGTTCAACAATCGCGGCGGCACCAGCCGGATGGCTTCATCCGCCGTCGACGAGCGCATGTTCGTCAACTTCTTCTCCTTGACGATGTTCACGTCCAGATCGTTCTCGCGCGAGTTCTCGCCGATGATCATCCCCTCGTACACATCCGTTCCAGGCGTGATGAAGATCTCCCCGCGTTCCTGTAGATTGAAGATCGCGTACCCGGTCGCTTTTCCCGGACGGTCGGCAATCAGCGACCCTGTCGGGCGCATCGGAATCTCGCCTTGCCATTCGATGTAGCCCGCAAACAGCGAGTTCATGATGGCCGTACCCTTGGTATCGGTGAGCATTTCACTTCGCAGCCCGATGAGACCTCGAGACGGAACGTGAAACTCGAGGCGCACGCGTCCCGACCCGTGATTGATCATCTTCGTCATCTTGCCCTTGCGCGTGCCCATCTTTTCCATCACCGTCCCCACGAACTGCTCGGGGCAATCGACGGTGAGTTGCTCCAATGGCTCCTGCACCTTCCCGTCGAGGGTCTTGGTGAGGATCTCCGGCTTGCCCACCATCAGTTCATAGCCTTCCCTGCGCATCATCTCGATGAGGATGGCCAGTTGCAGTTCTCCACGCCCCATCACTTTGAAGGCATCCGGACCGCCCGCCTGCTCCACCTTGAGCGAAACGTTGGTCAGCAGTTCTTTTTGCAGCCGGTCGCGCAGATGCCGCGACGTGACGAACTGCCCTTCCTTGCCCGAAAACGGCGACGTGTTGATGGTGAACGTCATCGCGATCGTCGGCTCGTCGATTTGCAGCGGCGGCAGCGGGTCCGGCGTTTCCGCATGCGATACCGTCTCCCCGATCGTGATCCCTTCCACGCCTGCAATCGCCAGCACCTGCCCCGGCACAGCCGCCGTCTCATCCACGCGCTTCAGCCCCTCGAAGGAGAACATCTTCGTGATCCGGGTCTTTTGAACGGAGCCGTCCAGTTTGCAGATGCTCACCTCATCGCCCAGGCGCAGCGTGCCGTTCACCACCCGCCCGATGGCCAGACGCCCCAGGTACTCGCTGTAATCGAGGTTCGCCACCTGAAGTTGCAGCACTCCCTCGGCATCGCCCGCCGGGCCGGGTATGTTCTTCAGAATCGACTCGAACAAAGGCCGCAGATCCGCCGACGGATCCTCGAGCGCCGTCTTCGCCACCCCGGCCTTGGCGTTCGCATAGATGATGGGAAAATCCAGTTGGTCTTCGCTCGCGTCGAGGTCGATGAACAGGTCGTATACCTCATTCAGCACCTCCTGCACTCTGGCGTCGGGGCGGTCGATCTTGTTGATCACCAGAATCGGATTCAACCGCGCCTCCAACGCCTTCATCAACACGTAGCGCGTCTGCGGAAGCGGGCCTTCGCTCGCATCCACCAGCAGCATCACGCCATCCACCATCGTCAGCGCCCGCTCCACCTCGCCGCCGAAGTCGGCGTGTCCCGGGGTGTCGACAATGTTGATCTTCACGCCTCCATAATGCACGCCCGTCGTCTTTGCCAGAATCGTGATCCCGCGCTCTCGCTCGAGGGCGTTGGAATCCATCACCCGTTCGGCCACCTCTTCGTTCGACCGGAAGATGCCGCTCTGGTGGAGCATCGCGTCCACCAGCGTTGTCTTGCCGTGGTCGACGTGCGCAATGATAGCGATGTTACGAATCGTTTCGTTACGGAGTTTCTGCATGCGGAGTATCGTGTGGGGAAAATTCTATTGTCGCACGCAGCCCGAGGATCCGTCTTTTCGAAGTGCGCTGTGGGTGCGCGACATGGAAGTGAAGATTCGGCAGGTTTCTTTTTTTGAGCCCATAAGCCGAGCGTATATGCTACGCTCGGTTCAAGGAGACGCCTATGCCCGAGTCGCTGACCGACCTGGAAGAACAAC
>JADLBD010000283.1 GCA_020847975.1 Bryobacterales bacterium
CCGTGTCACCGGTTTCGTCGGCGGCGGCAATACGCCCGTCCCCCTCACCCCCGAGGACGTCCACCAGATCCTCTACCGTCAGGCCAGCTCCGCCGAGCGCCCCAGACCCAAACTAACCTTCGAAAAAGGCGAAACCGTCCGCATCATCGACGGCCCCTTCGCCAACTTCTCCGGCAAAGTGGACGAAGTCAATACCGAGCGCAGTACCCTGCGCGTCCTCGTCACCATCTTCGGCCGTGCCACTCCCGTCGAGCTCGAGTTTCTGCAAGTCGAAAAGATCTGAGTTTATTGTTCTAAGGAATTGTCATGGCTAAGAAAGTCACCGCCCAGGTAAAGTTGCAAATCCCGGCTGGAAAGGCCACCCCAGCGCCGCCCGTCGGCACCGCCCTCGGTCCTCAGGGCGTCAACATCATGGAGTTCTGCAAGGCCTTCAACGCGAAGACCTCCGCCAAGGACCAGGAAGGCCTCATCATCCCGGTCGTCATCACCATCTTCTCGGACCGCACCTTTACCTTCATCACCAAAACCCCGCCAGTTCCCGTTCTCATCAAACGCGCCGTGAATCTGGCCAAGGGTTCCCCCGAGCCGAACAAGAATAAGGTCGGCAAGATCACCGAAAAGCAGGTCGAAGAGATCGCCAAACTCAAGATGCCCGACCTCAATTGTTTCGATGTCGCCGCCGCCGTTCGCTCCGTCAAGGGAACCGCCCGCTCCATGGGCGTCGACGTCATCTAGCCCCCATCCTGCTCAAAGTAGGATAGGCCTCCTGGCCTGGATTCTCTTTGTCTTACAACTGCGTCTTAACGTTCTCTATTGCGTCTGGCCCTTCGGGTGCTTAACCGATCTGGGGATCGCAGCCAGGAGCCATGTTGTAGGCTTCTCCGGGTAGCAGGCTCTTGCGAGCCGTGAGTTCGAGTTCGGCCAGGATCGGATGAGCACGTTTGGGGAGATTCTTCTTGAGCCGAACAGCGGCTTCGGGTAATTGCTGCAGAGCTGCCAACGTATCGCGGAGCATGAGCCTTAGATCCAGGACTCCGATGGGCTGATCTAGACCTTCCGTTGCAGCGCCGCCAACATCTGCGGGCGATATTCGATTTCCACCTCTCGCTCCAACAACAGGAAACGGGGCGGATGATCGGCCAGGGCAGGCCGCGCAGGTGGGGGATCAGGTTCCGGAGTAGGTAATGGCCGGGACATGGGCGTGTCGATCTATGGCGGTAAGGGAGGGGGACGTTGAGAGGTGCGGGAACGCTGGTTGCGGGCGAGCACCAATAGCTCGGCGTTGATACCCAGGACTTCGGCGGCAATTTGCTTGAGGCGCCGGCCTGCCTCAACGCGTGGGCGAACGAGGTCGATCCAGTCGGCAGGGATGGTTTCGACCCGCTTCTTGCCGCCGGCCATGAAGGTGAGAGTCCACAGCGGATGGCCATCCCCTTTGGCGCAATGACAGGAAGCTTTTCCGCAGCGGCAGTGAGAAAGAGCCAGCGAGCCCGGCAGGGCGTCTTCTGGGATTTGCAGGCGAGCCAGCAGGCGGCGTGCGCGGCGAATAATACATTCAGGCAAGAGTAAAAACAAGAGCTTTATGAATTGTTTTGGAGCTCGCCGTTCTCGAGTGGGCGAACAAGCACGCATGGAGGAGCCGGTACAGGCCAACTCCCAAGAGCCTTTTCGAGGGTGAAGCATTGGACTATACTCTTTAGAGAATTGACTGTGAAACGAAAAACAGCGGAATCGCCTGAGCGGCCTGAGCCAATGGAAACCCCGGGGGAACGCCAATTCTACGCCGAAGCGCAATATGCCGACAGCATCTTTCGCGACGCGCTGGGCGACAAAGAGGGTTCCATCATGGCCCTGAGGCGTGCGCTTGAGGTAATGCCCACTTATGCGCCGGCCATTCTCAGCATGGGTTCGATCTGTTATCAGCTCGGCAGAATCGCCGGTGGGCGCCAGCTGTTCCACTCGCTGTTATCCTTGCCGAAGAACACATCGGACATCTGCCAGATCATCGATGAGGCCGGTATGTTTCTTGCCAGGTCCGGGGCATACAAGGAAGCAACGGCGCTCTACCGAGCGGCGGTGAAGCGATACCCTGACGTCCCCGGCCTATTTCAAGGACTCGGCTACTGTGCGAGTAACGCAGGTTTGCACGAAGAAGCGGTATCCGCGCATCAGCGGGCATTGGAGTTGGAGCCGGAGAACCAGAAGTTGGTCAACGACCTCGGTTGGACTCTCTTACAGGCAGGCCACATCCCGCAAGCCAGGGAGATCCTCGAACGGGCCGTCTCGATGGACCCGAGCGATGAGTTGGCGAAAGAGAACTTGCGCTTTTGTAAACGTCGGGCAGCACGGGCCAAGATCGGCGAGGCGGGGAGATCCCAGACCCGTCGTGCCGCGCGTACATACCAGCGGCTCCGCACTGACGACGGTCCCCAAAACGGTTAAGCACCCTGGCCCTACCGCGCGCCCCAAGCCCGAGGTGCTACGCTGGACTTTGCGTCCCTTCCGTAGTCTGAATCTCTGCACATTCATCCTGCTGCTCGCCTGCGCTATCTCTGCGCCGGCGCAATACGATGAGGTGTTCCGCAAGGTTCAAACCATGGTCGAAGCCCAGCGCAGCCAGCACGCCATCCCGCTCATCGCCGTGGCTCTTGTCGACGGCCAGCACACTGTCTTTACCGGTATTTCCGGCTCCGCAAACTCCGAAACCCTCTACCGTGCCGGTTCGGTGTCAAAATTGTTCACCGCCATCGCCGTCATGCAGCAGGTGGAAAAAGGCGTCCTCGATCTCGACAAGCCTGTCTCCCAATACCTTCCTGACTTTCAGCCCCGCAACTCCTTCGGTAAACCCATCACCCTTCGCCATCTCCTCTCTCACCGCTCCGGCCTCGGCCGCGAGCCTCCCGCCGGCCATTACTTCGACCCCTCCTACCACACCCTCGCCGCCACCGTCCGCAGCCTCAATCAAACCGAACTCGTCTACGAACCCGGCCGTCATACAAAGTATTCCAATGCCGCCATCGCCGCCGCCGGCCGCGTCCTCGAGCATGTCACCGGCATTCCGTTCGCCCGTCTCCTTCAGGATTCCGTCCTCACTCCCCTGGGAATGCGCCATAGCGGATTCGTCCTCCCCGCGGATATGGCCCCGCGCCTTGCCCGGGCCTTCCTCTGGACTTACGATGGCCGCCAGTTCGATGCCCCCCGCTTCGATCTCGGCATTGCTCCCGCCGGCAATCTCTACACCACGCCCTCCGACCTCGGCCTCTTCCTCTCCGCCCTCTTCCGCGACGGAGCCCCCTTGCTCTCCCCCGCCACCCTCCGCAAAATGTACGATCCGCAATTCGGCGGCAGCTACGGCCTCGGCTTTGCCCTCGCCAAACTCGACGGCCAGCGCGCCATCTCTCACGACGGAGCCATCTACGGATTCTCCACCGCCCTCCGCGCCATCCCCGGAGACAAACTCGGAGCCGTTGTCATCGCCAACCTCGATAGCACCAACCCCGTCACCTCGCGAATCTCCCAACTCGCCCTCCACTGGATGCGCCAGACCCGCCGCGGCCTTCCCCTCGATGACCCGCCCCAAACCACCGCCCTCACTCCCGCGGAATCCTCCTCCTACGCCGGACGCTACGGCGAGGGCGAACAGGCCATTGAACTCACCGCCCGCGCCGGGCGCCTCTACCTCACGCCCCTCCGCGGCGGCCCCGTACAGGAATTGCGTTCCGGAGCCGAAAACGACCTCATCGCCGACGGCCGCCTTGGCTACGGACTCCGCCTCATCCCCCGCCCTGACGCCCTCCAGGATGGGCCCACACTCCTCACACGCCGCCCCGATCTTCGCCCCGCTCCCTGCCCGCCGGAATGGCGCTCCTACCTCGGTGAATATGGATGGGACCACGACGTCCTTTATGTGCTCGAGCGCGAGGGCAAACTGACAGTACTCATTGAGTGGTACGATTACTATCCATTGGAGCAAGTGAGTCCTGGCGTGTTTCGTTTTCCCGGCTGGGGACTGTACGACGGTGAAACGTTGACCTTCACCTGGCAGGGCGCCAGGGTCGGGGGAGTTCTCTTTCCCAAACGCCCCTCGCCCGAAAACGGCTATTTCCGCATCACCCCCGTCAAACCCGTCGAAGCGCTTCGCGAAGCAGCGCTCTCCGCCGCCCCGCCCCCCGAAAAAGGCCCCTTCCGCCCTCCGGAACTCATCGAACTCCGCACGCTCGATCGCACCATCAAACTCGATATCCGCTACGCCAACTCCACCAACTTCCTCGGAGTCCCACTCTACACGCAAGCCCGCGCCTTCCTCCAACGCCCCGCTGCCGAAGCCCTGCTCCGCGCCCACCGCGAACTCTCGAAACACGGCCTCGGGCTCCTCATCCACGACGCCTACCGCCCCTGGTACGTCACCAAAATCTTCTGGGACGCTACTCCCGAAGACAAGCATATCTTCGTCGCCGATCCCTCCAAGGGCTCCCGCCACAACCGTGGTTGCGCCGTCGACCTCACTCTCTACGACCTCAAGACAGGCAAGCCGCTCGAGATGACGGGCGGATATGATGAAATGTCGGAGCGTTCCTATCCGGACTATCCGGGAGGCGCGTCTCTGGCTCGCTTCAATCGTGAACTTCTGCGCCGTGCCATGGAAGCCCAGGGCTTTCGCGTCTACGACGCGGAATGGTGGCATTTCGACTATAAAGACTCTGAAAAGTACGGAATTCAAAACATAAAATTTGAATCATTGTCCAAGGGGATTAACTAGTTATGGAGGCAACACTGCCGATCGTTGATCACAGCGTCGAAACCCGGCTCCTCGCCGGGCTTTCCAAGATCGCGCTGATTCTCAGACACCAGGGCTGGACCGAAGCCGGCGAGCACGGGCTCACGCCCACTCAGTCCCAGATCCTTTCCCTCCTCTGGAGCAGGCGTCCCACCACCCTCGGAGTTTCCGAAGTCGCCGAAGAACTCGCGCTTACCAAACCCACCGTGAGCGATTCGGTCTCCGCGCTCGTGCGCAAGGAACTCCTCCAAAAGGAGCGCTCCACGCGCGACGCCCGCGCCGTCGACCTGCGCCTTACCTCGCGCGGGGAAGATATCGCCGCCGGCTCCGCCGGTTGGCCCGAATTCCTCACTTCCGCAGTCCGCTCCCTCAACACCCAGGAGCAGGCCATCTTCCTCCGCGGCCTCGTCAAAATGGTCCACTCCCTTCAGGAGCAGGGCTACGTCCCCATCTCCCGCATGTGCGTCAATTGCTCCTCCTTCCAGCCCTCCCGCGATCCTCAAAGCGAGCAACCCCACTTCTGCGAAGCGCTCAATACCACCATGGCCGATCACTCCCTCCGCCTCGATTGCGCTGACTTCACCGCCGCCCCCAGTGAGCAGCGCGTTCTTACCTGGAACACCTTCGCCGGCGAAGTTTTCCCATGAGCCTTATCACCTCCATTCAAGTCGGCCCGGTCCGTTCCTACGGCCAACCCTCCGCCGCGGATCCACAGGATCAACCCTGGACCACCGCAACCGCCAAAGACCCCGTCCCCGGCCCCATCTGGATGAGCCGCGAAGGGCTCGCCGGAGACGAGCATGCCGATCTTCAGCGCCATGGCGGACAGGACAAGGCCGTCCTCGTCTACAGCGCCGATCATTATCCCCTCTGGCGCGGTGAGATTTTTCCCCATCCGCTCCCGCCCGGAGCTTTCGGGGAAAATTTCACCGTCTCCGGTGTGGCCGAACCCGATGTCTGCATCGGCGACATCTACTCCATCGGCGCCGCCGTCGTCCAGGTCAGCCAGCCCCGGAGGCCCTGCTGGAAACAGGCCCGCCGCTGGCGCATCCACGATCTCGTCGTCCGCATGATCCACACTTGCCGCCCCGGTTGGTACCTGCGCGTCCTCGAAGAAGGCTCCGTCCAACCCGGCGGCCGGCTCGAACT
The DNA here is from genome assembly GCA_020847975.1 of Bryobacterales bacterium. Taxonomy (GTDB): domain Bacteria; phylum Acidobacteriota; class Terriglobia; order Bryobacterales; family Bryobacteraceae; genus CADEFT01. Next base: position 5,927 of record JADLBD010000283.1, read on the forward strand.
CCTCGAGCGCCCCCACCCCGCCTGGCCGGTCTCCCGCGCCCACCATGTCATGCACTTGGAAAAGACCAACCCCGCCGCCGCCGCGGAACTCGCCGCCTGCGCCGCCCTCAGCGAATCCTGGAAATCGGAACTATTGAAGCGAACTCTTTAGCCGCAGCACCTTGCCCGGCGTCGCCCCCGTCCACTTCTCCTGATCGATCGCCAGCACCCCGTTCACCACCACGTAGGGCAGCCCCTCCGGAAACGATAGCGGCTTCACAAAACTCGCCGTGTCCTGGATCCGCTCCGGATCGAACACCACCAGGTCCGCCGCCATCCCAATCGCGATCCGCCCCCGGTCATACAGCCGCAGCCGGTTGGCCGGAAGCGATGTCATCTTCCGCACCGCCGCCTCCAGGCTGATCACCTTCTCCTCCCGCACATACTTCGCCAATATCCGGGGAAACGTCCCGAACGCCCGCGGATGCGCTCCCGTTGCCGTGCGAATATCCGTCGGCGGCGCGTCCGTGCAGAAACTCACCCACTCCGTCCGCAGCGCCAGGCGCTTCTGCTCTTCGTTCATGCTCTTCGGATTTACGTTCGCCCCCTTCAACACAAGGTCGAAAAAGGCGTCCCACTCCTCCTTCTTCCAGATGCGCGCAATCTCCGCTACTGATTTTCCTTCCAGCGCCTTATCCTCCCTGCTCGACAACTGCGCCACCAGCACGTTGTCCCAATTCCGCCCCACATGCTGATACCAGTTCTCCCAGTCGCTCGTCGTCTCCACCTCTTTCCGGATCTTCGCCCGCACTCCCTCATCCCGTAACGTGGCGAGAAACGGCTTCGCCCCCTGCGCGTAATAATGCGGCGGAATGAAAGACCCTAATCCGATCCCGTTGCGAATGTAAGGATAAATGTCCGCCGTCACATCCACCCCCCTCCGCCGCGCCGCGTCGATCATGCCGATCGCCTTCTGCATCAATGGCCAGTTGTCCTCTCCCGCCGCCTTCAGGTGATAAATGTGCACCGGAACTCCGCCCTTCTCCCCGATCTCAATCGACTCCCGGATCGCATCCAGCACCTTCGAACTCTCGTTCCGCATGTGCGTCGAGTAGAACCCTCCATACCGCCCCGCCACCTTCGCCATTTCCACTAACTCTTCCGTCTTCGCGTACGTTCCCGGCGGGTAGATGAGCGCCGTCGAAAAGCCCACTGCTCCCGCCCTCATCGCCTCGTCCACCAGTTGCCGCATCTGCTCCATCTGCTCTGCCGTCGGAGCTACATCCTGATCCCCGATTACGCACCGCCTCACCTGTGCCGCCCCCACGTTGTGCACCACGTTCAACGCCATTCCCTTCTTCTCGAGCAGCGCGTTGTATTCCGCGTACGTAGACCAGCGGTACCCCTTCGCCGCCGCCTCCGCCGGAAACGTCGCCGCTGTCTGCGGAGCCGCCGACCCGCCTTCCCCCGCCATGATCGTCGTGATCCCCTGCCGCAGTTTGCTCGTCCCGCTCTCCGCATCCAGCAGCAGCGGAATGCTGCTCGTTCCCATCATGTCGATGAACCCCGGCGCGATCACCTCCCCGTGCAGTTGTAGCGTCCGCCGCGCCGTTGCCCCGTCCAACTTCCCAATCGCCTCAATCCTGCCTCCCTTGATCCCGATATCCGCCGCATACCAGGCATCCCCCGACCCGTCCACCACTCTTCCACCCTTCATCAACAGATCGAACTGCTGCGCCGGAAGCATCATTGCCAGAAAAAACACCGCCACATAGCGGCATGCATGAAAACCGGTATAAAGCTCTGCATAGTACCTGCCGATCTTGGTACTGGTTATGGAATCAATCATCTGGATTCTCCTGCCCGTGTTTGTCGCCGCTGGATCGGCGCTCCTGTCGTTCTATATTATGCAAGCACGGATGGAAGTTGCCATTGCCAGGGAACGGGAGGTCCTTGCTGCTGCTCAGGCCACCATCAGTTCCCAGGAGAAGGTCATGGTCGAAAAGATCAAAGCCACCGAAGAGTCCGTCCGCCGCGAAAGCCTGAACGAGTTCCTCGGCGACTTCCGCGTCGAGGAACGGCACTACATGAGAGAGAGCAAGTCCTTGTTCCTCAACAAGAAGTCCATGGTTCTCCAGGAACGCCTCTTCTTCCGTAACATCCCTCTCTCCAACTGGGTCGAGCATGAACTCACGGTCGAGGAAGGCGGCGACTTGGGCCATCTCGCCAAAGCTTGCTCCATCTTCAGCAAGACCCTTGCTGAGCCCTCCGGCTCCAAATTACTCACCTAGGCTCCACGCCAGTCAAATTTTCTGTAAACCTCTCTCGAAACTTCCCGTCATCACCGATATGATGATGGGCGCGATGGCTGAGCCTCTGGTGGTGGAACCCGAGAGCCCCGCCCATCTTCGAGACTTCGCGGGGTGGGTCCTGGCCGAGCAGAAACGAATCTTTCTGCTTTGCTACCGCTTCCTCCAGGACCGCGAGGACGCCGGCTCCGCTACCCAGGACGTTTTCCTCAAAGCCCACAAAGCCTTACAGAATCCTTGCACCCCCATTGACGATCCGGCCAGGTGGCTCACCCGCATCGCCGTCAACACCTGCCTCGACCGCCTCCGTTCCCGCCGCTGGCAGTTCTGGAAAAAACGCCCCAACCCCTCCGACGAAGGCCTCATCCTCACCTTGGCCGCTTCCGCCGCCCCCGACGCCGAAGACCAGTTCTTCGCCCGTCAAATCCACTCCCGGCTCCTCCAGGCCCTCCACCGCCTCAGCCCCCGCCAGCGCGCCATCTTCACTCTCAAACACTTCGAGGATAAAAGCCTCGAGGAGATCGCCGCCATCCTCGATCTCGACGCGGGTACCGTCAAGGCCCACATGTCCCGTGCCGTCGCCAAGTTGCGGAACGAGCTCCAGGATGTCTACCGCGCCGGTTCCCGAAGGAGGTAATCCATGGCCAGCCATTGGACCGAAGACGATTTTCTCAACGCCCTTTACGAAGTGGGCCCTGACGACGGCCACCCCGCCGAATGCCCCGCCTGCCGCGCCAGGCTCGAGGAGTACCGCGCCACCCGCCGCGCCATCACCACCCCGCCCGAAATTCCCCCATCCCTCCTCGCCGGCCAGCGCCGTCAAATCCAAACCGCCATCATCTCGCGTTCCATCCCCCCGCTCCTCAAGTGGACCCCGGCCGCCGCTACCGTCGCCATCGTGCTCGCACTCGCTCTCTGGAAAACCCCATCCACCCCTCCGCCCTCCAAGACCGATGCCCAACTCATGACCGAAATCTACCAGACCGTCTACACCTCCGAACCCGCCGCCTTCCAACCCGTCCACGGCTTGTTCACCGAAAAAAAGGCCGCCCATGCTGCCCAATAAGCAATTCCGCAACATCCGCGTTCAACTGTGTTTATCCGCGGCTCTCTGCCTTCTCTACCTGACCCCCACCGTAGCCTCTGCCCAACCCAACCGCGACTTTTTCCCCTGGTGGGACTCCCCCATCGTCCGCGACCTCCAACTCTCCGATGACCAGACGCAACAGATTCGCTCCATCGTCCGCGAATACCGCGATCAGCTCATCGATTTCCGCGGCGGCGTCGAAAAGGCCGAAAACCATCTCAGCGACCTCATCAACGACGAGCACCCCGACAAAGCCAAAGTGAACGCCGCCATCAAAAACCTCATCACCGCCCGTGGCAACCTCACCCGCGCCTTCACCCAAATGGGCTTCAAACTCCGCATGGTCCTCAATCCGCCCCAGTGGAAGGAACTCCAGCGCCGCCGCCCCCGTCCCCCCAACAATCCCGCCGGCCCCAATCCGCGTCCTCCCCGCCCACCCGGTGAGGAGGGTTCACTCCAGCCCGGCCCCAATCCGCCGGATCGCGGGGACTTCCAGAATCCGCGCCCCCGGGTGTTCCACGGCCCAAACCAGGGTCGTGACGATCTCCCCGATCGTGACCAGCCCTAACCGCCGCGCCGTCTCGCTGCCCAGGGCTAACATCAGCCCATACACCGGTACCAGCATCAGCGGCCACCGCCGCCCCGGGCCCAATACATACCAAGGCCGCACGATCGTCGCCGGAATTCCCGACTCCCCAATCAGCGCCTCACATTCCTGCCTCACTTTGATGTAGGGCTTCATCACAGGAGCCGGTTGCGCCACGCTCACATACACGAAATGCCGCACCCCCGCCGCCACCGCCGCCCCTACGGATTGCTTCACGGACTCCAAATCGACCGCCCGAAACTCCCGCTCCTTCCACGGTGCCGGCTTGCTCACCCCCACCAGGTGTACGAAGGTGTCCGCCCCCTCCACAGCCTGCCGGAACGTGCTCCCATCCAGCGGATTCCCGGATACTGGTTTCACGCCAGCCGGTAATTTTCCCTCAGACCCCTGCCGCGCCAGTGCCTTCACCTCATGCCCCCGCTCCACCAACCGCGAAAGCAGCCCGCGCCCGACAAATCCAGTCCCTCCACTTACGAATACACTCGCCATATCGCCCCCATACCGCCGGCCCCCTGTTCCGGCTTTACAGACCGGCGATCACTTCCGTGTCAATAATCAGCCCGCTCCTCGAATTCCAGATGATCGCCAGCCGCCCCACCACTCCGCGTCGGCACTCTCCGCACAGCGGGCTCAATCTGCCCGATAGATCCGGCGGCAATGCCACGATCTTCTTCTGCAATCCCGGCGGGAGCTGGCCGTTTCGGCGAAGCTGTTTCTCCAATCCCGGCGGTAGCCGCTCCCGCTTCGCCAGCCCCGGTGGCAGCCCCTGCCTTCCCGGCGCGAAATAATCATGCAACACCCTCCGGTCGCCGGCCGTGAATCCGAACTCCACCGTGGCAGGCGATCTGCCCTCCGGCTTGTTATGGCCTTTGCCTTTCCCCTTCCCCTGCGTATAAGCCCCGCCGGCAACCGCCAGCCACACACACAGCGCAAACGCAGCTTGCTTCATCCCAACAGTCTACTTCGTCAGCGCCAGCACCAATCGCTCCATCACAATCCGGTCGTCCGGACTGCGGTCGCGCAGCGCTTTGTCGGCCCGATAAAGCTCCACCACCGCCTGTTCCAGCTTCTGCCTCGTAAACGTGTTCACCGTCTGCATCACCTGCTGCGCCCGCGACGGCCACATCGCCACCCCCAGCTTGCTGAAGTGTCCCTGCACCTGCTGCGCCGACCGCAGGCCTTCTTCCTTCGCCGCCAGCGCAAACCGGAATTGCGCCGCCAGAAAAGTGATCGCCAGCGGCAGGTATTCCCCCTCCCGTACCAGCGTCTCCAGCAGATCCAGGCTCACCGCGCGGTTCCCCTGGCTCAGCGCGTTCACCAGCGCGAAAATCGTCGTCGAACGCGCGTCCGGAGCCATCCGCAGCACGTCTTCTTCCGTCACCGCCCGCTTCCCGCCTGTAAACAGCGACAGTTTCTCGATCTCGCTCGCCAGCCGCGCCGCATCGTTCCCAAGCGATTCCACCAGCGTCTCGAGCGCTGCCGGATGAATCTCCAGCCCGCTCCGCGCTGCCAGGTCCCCCGCCAGTTTCCGCGCCTCCTCCGCTGTGTACGGCGCGAACTCCACCACGTCCGGAATCACCGCATAAAACTTCCGCAGGCGGTCCAGCTTCGATTTGTCCTCGTTGTCGAACGTGAATCGCCAGCTATCGAGCACCACTATCGTATCCGCCGCCGGATTCCGCGCGTACGCCGCCAGCGCCGCATGCCCCGGATTGTCCTCATCCTTGGCCGTCCCCCGCGGCACCGCCGCCTCCGCGCCCGATACCCAGATCACCCGCTTCGACGCAAACAGCGAGAAAGAACTCGCGTCATCCAGCACGTCCCGCAGCGTCGTCTCCTCGAGGTCATGCCGCGACACGCCATCCTCGCGCATCTCCGCCGGCAGAAATCTCTCGATCAGCATCCGCCGGCATACCCGCCGCCGGTACATCTCCGGTCCCACAAACAGATACACCGCTCCCGGCTTCGTCTTGATTTGTCCCAAAAATTGTTGCGGCGTCATCAGAACGTCTCGAGCACCCGCGACACCACCGCGCCGGCCACTTCCTTGCTCAACCGGTCCAGCGCTGTTTCGCTCTCTTCAAAGTATGCCAGCGGATCGATGCTGATTTCATAGCGCTCGCGCACCTCCATGTTCGGATTCGAATACAGCACCTTCCCCGTCGTCCGCTCCGTCAGGTTCAGGTTCAGATAGACATTGATCTGCACGCCCGCCGCGCGCCCCGTCTGCGTGTCGAATGTCGTCGGAAACGAGAGCACATTCACCACCGACCCTCGCAGAATCGCGTCCGCGCTGTTCACGTCCGGTACCACCTGGTAGCGCGTCCGCGAAATGAACTCCCGCGTGATCGCCTGCGGCAGACGGTCGGAAAGCCGGTAGCGCGTCGTGTTGTTCCCGAACGCCGGAACCGCTATCGTCTTGATGCTCTTCGGCAGCGCATCGGTATGGCCGGAAACGTGGTACCCGCACGAGGCCAGCATCACCGCGCTCAGCGCCGCCGGCAGCGTCACACAGCGCATAACTGCTTCACCAGCTCCACCGCGTTCCCCGCGCTCATGCGCAGATTGTCAGTCACAATCCAAAACCAGAATGCCCGCCGGATGTTGCGGTCGCGCCGTACGTTCCCCACGATAATCCCATCCGCCCCGGCCGCGCCCACGTTCGTCGGAGCATCCTCCGCCGTCGCTCGAATATCGATCCGGTCCGCCGCCAGCGCTCCAACCACTGCTTCCTCTGCGGCTTCCGCCTCCAGTTCCACCCAGGCCGAAATGCTATACCCGTGGAATACAGGCGCTTGCACCAGCCGCAATGACGGCATCGGAGTGTGGCTTGCCCGCCCCGCCAGCAGCGACGCAAGGTGCCGCTCCACTGCCGTCTCCATCAACTCCAGGCTGTGCGGCGACTCCACCCCAAACCGCGCCAGCAGCGCGAACGCCAGTTGCGCGTCAAATATCTCCTTCGGCAGGCTTTGAAAGGAAAACAGCCGTACCGTCTGTTGGTGCAACTCGTCAATCCCGCCCTGCCCCCGTTCGCTCGCCGGCTCGAAGATCTCCACCAGCGACCGCCGCACTCCGAACTTCTCCAACTGCCCGAAAAACATCGCCAGCGCCACCGCCGCCGGATGCGCCACAATCAGCGGAGACCCTCCGCCCTCAACCACGCCGCGCTCGGCGTACGGAGCCCGAATCCGCGCCGATGGCAGATCGTCCAAGGCCCGCGTCGCATCCACTACGGGAACCCCTCCCGCCCCCGTCAACTCCCAAGCCCTCCGGCTGCTGGCCGCGCTTCCCGTCAGCAGGACAACGTCCGCCGACGCCAGGTTCGTCTTGTCCAGCGGCGTGATCACCACCGCTTCATCACCTTCCTCGATGATCTTCCCCGTCTCCTCTTCATCGGCGCCGATCAGTTGCACGCGCACATCGAGCCCGCGCTCCTGGATCAGTTCCCGTACATCCTTGCCGAGCAGCGATTCGCTCCCCACGATTGCCACGGATGGTGAATGCATGTCTGTTCGATCAACCCGGAAGCTCATGCGGGCGAGGAGGCGCATGCTGCTTCCGTAACAGCCGCCGGATGATCCCCCCGATTCGTACCACGATGCCGCTCCCCACATATGCCGTCGCCATCGCCAGCAGCACCGGCTGCGAATAATTCCACACCAGAAATATCAGGCTCCCCAGCAGCACCACGGTCAGCGTCGACCTCGGCCGCATCAGGTTCAGATCCTTGAAACTACGGTAGCGCCATGTACAGACCATCAGAAACGAAAGCAACCCCATCAGCGCCAGCCACAGCGCCGCCACCGGCCAACTGCGTATGGGCACGCAATCGGCCGCATAGATCACCGCCGCCACCATCCCCGCCGATGCCGGCGTCGGCAGCCCTACAAAATACTTCCGCCCCGGCCGCCCCGGATTCTTCGGCACCGGGTTCGTCTGGATATTGAACCGCGCCAGCCGCGACGCGCTGCACAGCAGAAACAGGAAGCACAGGAAAACGCCCGCCCGCACCAGCATGTCGTGGATCGTTGGATCCGATGTGAAATCCACAAACTGCACCCCGAACGCGTACGCCAGCACCGCCGGCGCGATCCCGAACGAGATCACGTCCGCCAGCGAATCCATCTCCCGCCCGAACTCGCTCTCTGTCCCCGTCAGCCTCGCGATGCGCCCATCCAACCCGTCCAACAGAACCGCGATCCCAATTGCTTTGGCGGCCACCTCGAATTGTGGAACGTTTCCTGCCAGCCCACCCTGCACCGCCAGCGTTCCCTCGAAACTCTTCAGGATCGCGAGGAATCCCAAATATAGGTTTCCGGCCGTGAACAGCGTCGGCAATGCGTATGCCGCCCGGCGCGGCCGCCGGCTTTGCTGATCAATCAGTTGCTCGGGAAGGTTGATCTTGTCCACGTCAATGCTCTTTCTTCGCCAGGATCGAGGAAGCGCCATGCACACGCTCCCCCGGACGCACGGCGATCGTCCATTCGGGTCCCAACCAGATATCGACACGCGAGCCGAATTTGATAAGCCCGATCCGCTCCCCGGGCCCCACATTGTCCCCCGTTTTCTTCCAACACACGATCCGCCGCGCAATCAATCCCGCAATCTGCTTGAAAATCACCTTCGACCCGCCGCCTTCCACCGTGATCGTGTTCATTTCATTCTCCGTCGAGGCCTGCTCCTTGCTCGCCACCAGAAATTTCCCCTTGTGGTACTCCACGCTGGTGATCCGCCCGGCAATCGGCGACCGGTTCACGTGAACGTCAAACACGTTCAGAAAGATAGAGATGCGCGTTCCCCCGTTCTCCGGCTTGATCGCCACCACCTTCCCGTCCGCCGGCGAAACCGCATACGGCCCCTCCGGCGTCACCCGTTCCGGGTCCCGGAAGAAATACAGACAGAAAAGAGCCAGAATGAAAAGAGGGAGACCGTAGACTGGACGGCTGA
>JADLBD010000284.1 GCA_020847975.1 Bryobacterales bacterium
CTCATCCGTTCCATCCACAGTTGGTCCGCCAACCTCATGATCCTCGCCGCCTTCATCCACATGTTCAGCGTCGTCTTCCTCCATGCCTATCGCCGCCCCCGCGAAATCACCTGGTTCAGCGGCATCACCCTCCTCGGCCTTGCCTTGGCCTTCGGCTTCAGCGGATACCTCCTGCCCTGGAACAAGATCTCCTACTTCGCCACCAAGGTCGGCACCGACATGGCAGGCTTTGTCCCCTTCGCCGGCGAGGCCGTCTCGCGCTTCCTCCGCGGCGGAGACGAAGTGGGAGGAGCCACCCTCACCCGCTTCTTCGGCTTCCACGTCGCCGTCCTGCCCGGCATCACCACTATGATGCTCCTCCTCCACATCGGCCTCGTCCAGAAACACGGCATGAGCACCCCTCCCTGGATCAGTTCGAACCGCGTCCGCCAGATGCCCTTCTTCCCCAATTTCTTCCTCCGCGAACTCATGGCCTGGTACGCCGCCCTTGGCGTCCTCGGCTCCCTCGCCGCCATCTTCCCCTGGGAACTCGGCGAAAAAGCCGACCCCTTCGCTGCCGCCCCCGCCGGCATCCGTCCCGAGTGGTACTTCCTCGCCCCCTTCTACACCCTCAAACTCATTCCCAGCCACGTCCTCTTCCTCGACGGCGAACTCGCCGGCATCCTCGGATTCTCCCTCCTCGCCCTCTGGTGGGTCACTCTTCCTTTCTGGGCCGTTAACCGCGAGGGCATCCTTCGCGTTCGCCTCGTTACCGGAGCCGGCGTCGCCCTCATTGCCTATCTCGCCACATTCTCCTGCCTCGGTTACTTCCTATGACAACGAAATGCATCTGGCTGTTCCTCCTCGCTATCACGGCCTTTGCCAAGGACAGTTGTCTCGAATGTCATTCCGTCATGGCCGATAACCTTCAGAAGCCGGCTCAACTGTTTCCCAACGACGTCCACTCCCAGCACGGCTTCCGCTGCAACGATTGCCACGGCGGCGACCCGAACCTCGACGACCCCGAAGCCGCCATGAACCGCGCCAAAGGCTTCCTCGGCAAGGTGCCCCGTACCGCCATTCCCAAACTTTGCGCCCGCTGTCACTCCGACCCCGTCCTCATGCACAAGTACCGTCCCCAGCAGCGCGTCGATCAGCTCGCCCTCTATCAGACCAGCGTCCATGGCAAACGCCTCGCCGCCGGAGATACCGCCGTCGCCACCTGTATCGACTGCCACAGCGTGCACAACATCCGCGAGGTCCGTGACACCCTCTCCCCGGTCTATCCCCTCCGCCTCCCGGCCACCTGCGCCCGCTGCCACGCCGACCCCAAACACATGGCGCCCTACAAAATCCCCACCACTCAGTACGCCGATTACCAGACCAGCGTCCACTGGGAAGCCCTGTCCAAGGGAGGCGACCTCTCCGCCCCCACCTGCGCCACCTGCCATGGCAACCACGGAGCCAGCCCTCCACAGGTCAGTTCCGTCGCCGATATCTGCGGCACCTGTCACGTCAGCTTTGAACAACTCTTCAACAAGAGCCCCCACCAGCCCGCCTTTGCCGCCTCCGGAGCCGGCGGATGCGTCGTCTGCCACGGCAACCATGCCATCCACCGCCCCTCCAGCGCCATGCTCGCCGGTCCTTCCTCCGTCTGCTCCCAGTGCCACACCGAGGATACGCCCGAAGCCAAATCCGGCGCGGAAATGGCCGGCCTCATCCGCAAACTCAGCGACTCCATCCAAGCCTCCGACGGCATCCTCGAACGTGCCCGCCGCTCCGGCATGGAAGTCTCCGAAGCCCTGCTTCGCCAGGTGGACGCCAAAGAGAACCTCATCAAGTCGCGCCTCGCGGTCCACGCCTTCAATGCCCAGGCCGTCCGCAAACCCGTCGATGCCGGCCTCGTCATCACCGCCGAAACCTGGCGCGACGGAGAGAACGCACTCAGAGAGCGCGACAGGCGTAGGATAGGACTGGGAGTGTCACTGGTGACGATCATGCTCACGATGTCCGGACTTTGGATCGCAATCCGAACCATCGAGTCTCGTCAGAAGCCCACACAGGGCTCGACGAGTGATGCGAATTCCACCTAACCCCCTATGCTAAGGAGCAACTTTGGAAATGAGACTAACTATTCTGTTCGCAATCCTCTTGGCCGGCGCCCCGCTCGCCTTCGGCGGCGCTGCGGAAGGCAAGGACCTTTTCGCCAAGAGATGCAAGGCTTGTCATGGACCCGAAGGCCAGGGCAATCCAGGGATGGCGAAGATGCTGAAAGTGAACTTCGCCCACCTCGGATCCAAGGAAGTACAATCCAAGTCCGACGCCGATCTCAAGAAAATCATCACCCAAGGCACCGGCAAAATGAAGGCCGTCACCGGCCTCTCCGACGCTCAGGTCACCGACATCATCGCCTTTGTCCGAACCCTGAAACCTTAATCGGAACCACCGCTTTTCGCGCGCCCCGATTCCCTCGGGGCGCGCAAAATCTTTACGCCCTCCACGCCGAAAGAGCTAATCCACCAATCCCCAGGAGCCATCCAGCCCTACCATCAAAACTCTGCGCGCTTCTGCGCGAAAATTCGTCACCACGCCGCTCGCATCCGAAAAAAGTTCTCTCCCGTATGTATCAGTCCATTAAGGGCTGACTCAAAGCTCTGCGAGATCCCTCTCCCTCACACCAACATCAGCCGCTCACAACTCCACCTCGCACCCCACCTGCCGCATCTGTACCAGCCCAACCACCACCTGCAACCGTTCTCTCCTGTATGGATCAGTCCATTAATGGCTGACCTCATAGCTCCGCGCGAACCGCACCTCCTCCCCAGCCAACTCCCGCCACTCCCCCGGCCGCAACCCGCCAATCCCCAACTCCCCAATCGCACACCGCACCAGCCGCAGCGTCGGATGTCCCACCGCCGCCGTCATCCTCCGCACCTGCCGGTTCCGTCCCTCCCGCAGCGTCATCTCCAGCCACCTCGTCGGAACCGACTTGCGATACCGGATCGGCGGTTCCCGCGCCGGCAACTCCGGCTCTTCATCCAGCATCCGCACCTCAGCCGGCTTCGTCCTCACACCCTCGATCTCCACACCCCGTCTCAACCGCTCCAAAGCCTCTTCCCCCGGAACCCCCTCCACCTGCACCCAATACGTGCGCGGATGCCCAAACCGCGGCGCCGTCAACCGGTGTTGCAGCGCCCCATCATCCGTCAGCAGCAGCAGTCCTTCGCTGTCATGATCCAAACGCCCCGCCGGATAGATCCCCGGTATGTCCAGATAATCCTTCAGCGTTCCATGCGTCGAACCAGGCTCCGGCGTAAACTGGCTCAATACCCCATACGGCTTGTAGAACAGAATGTAGCGCGCCACCTTACTCCCGCACGCTCGCCCGCACCGCTTTCCCCGGAAACACCCCTTCCTGAACCCTGCCCTCCGCCACCACCGGAACCCCCGCCACAATCACGTACGGTATCCCCGCCGAAGCCAGCGCCGGCTGCGCAAACGTCGCCTTGTCCCCCACCGTAGCCGGATCGAAGATCGTCAGGTCCGCATCCGCCCCCGCCTGAATCCTCCCTTTGTTGTTCAACCCCACGCGCCGCGCCGGCAGCAGCGTCATCTTCTCCACCGCCTCCATCAACGGCAGCGCCTTCCGCTCCCGGCTCCAATACCCCAGCGTCCGCGCGTACGTCCCCGCTCCCCGCGGGTGCCCTTTTCCATTCACCAGAATCCCGTCGCTCGCGATCATCGTCAGCGGGCTCGCCATCGCCTCTTCCACCACCTTGTCCGGAATCATATGCATGATCACCAGCCCCGGCTGCTTCCTGTATTTGCGGAACGTCTCCTCCGTCAACCGCTCCCCCGTCGCCGTCCATTCCAGCCGGTCATAGCCGATGCCAAGAACCTTCTGCCACCCTTCATCGAACATCGCCGAGTTCAACTCCGTCATCGCCGCATTATATGGATAGCACTCCGTTGTCACGTCCATCCCGCGCTTCCGCGCCTCGCCAATCGTTTCGAGCAGCTTCGGCGTCTCCTTCAACCCGCTCGATGTAATGTGCACCACGTGCAGCGGAGCCCCGGTCACCGCGGCCGCCGCCAGCACCTCCTCGAGCGCATTCAACGCGTCCGGAGCCGCGTCCCCCATGTGCCGGATATGCACGAACACCGGAGCATGGAATCGCCCCGCCACCCGGAACATCTCCAGAATTTCCCACCTCGAAGCCGCCGGAGTGTACTGAATCCCAAAGCCTACCCCAAGCGCCCCCCGCTGCAACCCCTTCTCCACCGCCCGCTTCATCAACGTGATCTCTTCCTCCGTCGCCGCCCGGTGCGCCCCATCCCCCGAAGGCACCAGCCCGCTCGATACCGAAGGGTCCCGCATCACATGCATCCGCGCCGGCACATGCCCCGCGCTCACCCCCGAGTGGATCAGCCGCTTCCCCTCCCGCTGCGCGTACCACTCCTCCACGTCATAGGTCCCGATCTCCAGTTCCAGAGCCGTCGTCACCCCATCCCGCGCCTGGTACCGCTGGTTCTCCGCATCCTGCCCGTGCGCATGCAGATCGATGAACCCCGGAGCCACCGCCAGCCCCCGCGCCTCGATCACCCGCGCGCCCTTCAGCGGAGCAGCGCTCACCGCCGCAATCCGCCCATTCCGGATCCCGATGTCCCGAATCGCATCCAACCGCGTCTCCGGATCGAGCACCCTCCCCCTGCTAACCACCAGATCATAGGTCTGCGCCGAAGCCAGAGCCGAAAACAGAATCAGGTATAGTCTCATCTGCGCTTCATTCTCTCAGATCAGCCGCGACACTGGATGTGTCCTGTGTTCCCGTGTCCTGTGTTCCCGAATGACACGGCTTGCCGGCCGAAAACTCTTCCCTTTCATTAAGAAACAATGGTCCGTCGGGTGCTCCACTCACACCGGTGGAAGGGATTGGCATGTTTCCTGGAAAATCGTTCCTCCTTGTGATGCTGACCACCCATCTGCCCGTGTTCGCGGAGTCCGGCTATCCGCTCGGCTTGGAATATGCCGCAAGAATCGGCGCAACTCTCGGAGATTTTCGTGTGGCCGAAGCCGCGGCCGATGGATCCGGAGCCCTCTACTTGCTTGGCTATTCCAACACCTCACGCTACGTGGTGAAGGTGCCGCCTGCGGGAGACACCATTCAATGGAAACTCCCCTTGCAGAATCCCAGCGGCAACCATCTCGCGGTCGGTCCGGACGGCAGCGTCTTTGTGTCCTCATTTTTGTCTTTACCCGTCGATCATGCCTTCGTGGAAAAGATACGCGCGGATGGCATGGGAATTGCCACCCGCCTCGACCTCGGCGCCGGCCTCTCCATCAATGCACTCACCGTCGACCCCTCGGGCCGTGCGTGGATTGCAGGCCATACGCAGTCCCATGCTCTCATCCCTACACCCAATGCGCTGCAAACTACGCTGCGGAATACGGAATTTAGTCACGGATTCGTCGTCCGCCTCAACGCCGCGGGAACGGCACTCGAATACGCCACCTATCTCGGCGGTAGTGGGGCCGATATTGCTTTTGGGATTGCGGTCGATACTTCCGGATCGGCCTTCGTTGCCGGATGGACAACTTCGATGGATTTCCCCTTCTCACCTCCGTTGCTCAATGCGCCTGCCGTGGTTTCCAACGGCAGCGGATTCCTCGCCCGCATCGCGCCAAACGGTTCGCAATTGATGTACTCTGTCCCCACCGGCGGCCCGGACGGCACTCTTGGCTACGGAGCCAGCCCGGTGGCGCTCGATTCGGACGGAAATGCAACCATTTTCGGAAGTACACACCGTCTCATCAAGCGCTTCAGTCCCGATGGGAAATTGACCTACTCCAAGACTCTTCCCTCGCTGTCAGATTCGCTTGCAGTGGATTCCGCGGGCAATACATACGTCACCGGAATCAGCACCGCCGCCAACCTTCCCATGAAGAACGTCTTGGCGCCCTGTGGAACCGCTTACCTCATGGTATTCAGCCCCGCGGGAGATCTCCGTCAATCCACGTGGATTGACGGGGCATCCGGCGCCTTCGCCTCCAGTACGGTTGTGGTTCCCGATCCTCGTGGAGCCATCTACGTGCTCGGAGCGGCGGAAACCTCCTATGCGGGGACGCGCACGGTCGAATCGCCGCCCGGCCCGCTCCTCCTCGCCAGATTCTCCCCTTCCCCTTCGAAGCCCTTGTCCCTGGTCTGTGCCGGCAATGCCGCCACTCTCCAGGCTGGCGCTGTCTCACCCGGAGAACTCGTGACCCTGTTCGGCAGCGGCCTCGGCCCCGCTCAAGCCTCGCTGGCCAAATGGACCTCCACCGGATCTTTACCCATCCAGTGGGCAGATGTCTCGGTCTCCTTCGGCGGTCGTCCCGCACCCCTTGTCTATGTGCAGGATTCGCAAATCAACGCTATCGTACCCTGGTCCACTCCGACTGGTACGGCAACCGATGTCTGCGTCACCTACAAGAATACGCAAACAAATTGCATCCCTGTCGGCGTCGTCCCTCCATCGGCTGGCTTGTTCCTTGCACCCGACGGATATTCCGCCGCCTTGAACGAGGATGGCAGCATTAATTCCGCGGACAATCCATCCAGTCCCGGCTCCGTCGTGGCCCTCTTCGGAACCGGATTCGGCCCTATCACCCCTGCGCAACCCGACGGCTCAACCATTGGACTGCCGCTACCTTCCAACGAACTACCGGTAACGGCAGCCTACTGGACCGGCGGAGTCATCGGACCCATCCCCAACCCCCTCACCGTCACCTACGCTGGTCCCGCCCCCTTTCAAGTGGCGGGCGTCACCCAGATCAATGTGCAAGGATCCAGCGGCTGCCTCTATGTTGGACAAACACGCGCAAACTGCGTTCCCTTCAAGGTCCACTAATCGTCATCCGCGGCAAAACGGGTTCCCGGCCATCGCACGGGCCTCATACCGTTAACGGCCTTAACTTGCCCCCGCCTCAGTCAAAGCATCACAATCCACCAAACCCCAAGAGCCATCCAGCCTTACCATCAAACTCTGCGCGCTCTGCGGCTCTGCGAGAAAAATTCGCCGAACGAAAACTATGCGTTCCCCATCAATCCAAGAATATTTCTCCCTTCTCCCTCAACCACTTACGAACCCACCCCGTAAATCTTGAAACCTCGGCGTGATACAACCGAGCCAGAGTAGAACCCTATGTCCACCATCAGCACCGCGCACAGCGACGCCGCTCGCATCAACGGAGCCAAGTCCCAAGGCCCCATTACCCCCGAAGGCAAAGCCCGCTCCTCCCAGAACGCCCGCACCCACGGCCTCACCGCCTCGCGCATCGTCTTCCTCACCCCCGAAGAACAGCAGGAATACGACACCCTCCTCCACCACTACACCGCCC
>JADLBD010000285.1 GCA_020847975.1 Bryobacterales bacterium
ACCGGATCGCGGGGATTCCGGTGGTGTGGATGGTCGCCATGCAGCCTAGGCGTTCAGCAGCACAGGCTTCTGCGCTTCGTGAGGATGCTTGCCGCCGGCGTAAACTTTCAATTTGCGGAAAAGCTGCTTGCCGAGTTTGGTCTTCGGCAGCATTCCGCGGATTGCCTCTTCCACCATCCTGGTGGGCCGCTCGGCGCGCACTTTCCGCGCCTGCGCTTCCTTCAATCCGCCCGGATAGCCGGAGTGGCTGCGGTAAAACTTCTGCTCTTCCTTGGCGCCGGTGAGGCGAACTTTTTCGGCGTTGATCACGATGACATGATCGCCGGCGTCCAGGAACGGGGTATATCTCGGTTTGTGCTTTCCGATGAGAATCATTGCCGCCTTGCTCGCCAACCGGCCGAGCACGGCGTCATCCGCATCCAGCACAAACCACTCTCTCTCGATTTCCAGCTTGGAAGGAAACTGCGTTTTCATACAGACAGACGATCTCCGTTAGGTCCCTACAAAACCTTCAGTCTAGCGGAGCGTAGAGCCTTCTGTCAAACTTCCTCTTGCCTTTTGAGCAACTTTCAGACCGTCTCCATACTTCGCCACACCGGGAATTGTCACCGGGAGACGGCCCTGAATGGCGATCTCCCCGCGCAAGGCGCCGAGCATGGCCAATTCGGAGGCAGGCACGGTACTGAACGTCGCCAGGTAAACCTTGACCCCGGGAAACGCACGCAGTAGATAGGGATTCCCCATGCCCACAAGTACGAGGGGCTTTCCGCCCGCTTCGAGCAGTTTGAAGAAGCTCATGAAGTTTTCAGAGAGCGCCCCGTTGCCTCGAAAGCCGGCGAAGGCGGCCACCACGGAGACGTCGCAGGACTCCGTCAGCTTCGCCGCTTCTTCGATCTCCGGCATTGGCATCATCGGGTCAAGCAGCGCCCGCTTGGCATCGGGCATCTGCTGCTTCAATGCGGACATGAGCGTCCGCCCCTGCTGTCCATAGCGGCTCTCGCTGAGCGCGAACCAGCAGGCTCTCTCCGGCGCGGCAAGCGGAACGAGCGCCCCCTCGTTCCTCACCAGGGTTACCGCTTCGCCGGCGACGCGCTGCGCCAGCTGGTTGTCTTCCTCGGTCGCCAGTTCATCTCCAATAGCCTCGAGGTCGACCAAGCGCTGGCGATGGAGTCCTAACTGGACCTTCGCCCGAAGGAGCTTCTCGACGCTCTGATCGATGCGTTTCCGCGTGATCCGGCCGCTGCGCACGGCCGCCAGCACCGCCTTCACCGCTGTCTCCGGATGGGGCGGCATCAGGAGCACATCCGCTCCGGCCTCGATGGCGCGCACCGCTGCTTCCCCGCTGGGGAATTGCTTGCGGAGGCCGTCCATGTCCATCGCGTCGGTGGTGATGATTCCGCGAAAATTCAATTCTTTCCGTAACAGTCCGGTAAGCACCGCGGGAGAGACGGTGGCCGGGATTTCCCTGCTCTCGATGGCGGGGACCCACAGATGAGCCGTCATGATGGAGTCGATGCCGTCCGCGATGGCGGCGCGGAAAGGAACCAGTTCCAGTTGTTCGAGGCGCTGCTTGCCGGCGTCAATCCTGCCCAGGCCGGCATGGGTATCCACGTTGGTGTCCCCGTGTCCCGGGAAGTGCTTCACCGTCACCAGGACTTTGTATCGCGGATCGCTCCGCGCCCCTTCGATGAACGCGGTGACGTAGCTGGCCACTTCGTTGGGATTCTCGCTGAAGGCGCGGATATTGATGATCGGATTATCCGGATTGTTATTGACATCGGCGACGGGAGCGAAGACCCACTGAATGCCGATCGCCCGCGATTCGCGGGCCGTTGCGGCTCCCAATTGACGTGTAGCCTCGAGATCCGACGCGGCCGCGAAAGCCATGCTGTGCGGGAACCTGGTGGCTGACAGGACCCGCATGGACGCTCCCCGTTCAAAATCTCCGCCTACAATCAACGGGATGCGCGCCAATTTCTGCATGCGGTTGAGGAATGCCGCGGCGGCCGTGGGCTCGGCGTACTTGACCAAGCCGTTTTCCGAGCGGTTCACGAGAATCATGCCGCCGACGCGGGTCTGCTGCACCTCCGCGGCGAACTTGCGATAGGCTTTGGATCGCGCACTGGGGTTGTCGCCGTAAAAGGGAATGACGATGAGTTGCGCGATGCGGTCGTGCAGGGTGAGAGACTGCATCCAGCCTCTTACCTGGGCCGATTCACTCGTGGCTTTGCCAGGAGTGGCTTTGCCAGGGGCGGTGTTCCTCCTGGCGGGAACCGCGCCTGCACGGGTGGCACGAGTCTGCGGGAACAGAAGCAAAGAAGAAATCAGGAGGGCGAAACCAGCCCGGGGAGCAAACATCGATACTTCTAGGATACGCCTTTGGATTTGGCTTTGAGGGGAGGCGCGGTCCGCACGCTCGATACAGGCTTCCTGGGGGCCTTCTTGCGAAGCAGGCGGGTCACGGCCCTGACCAGGTGCTGCACTTCGTTCGCGCTTTTTTGCACCACCGCGTTCGAGCCGGTGTTTTCTTCGGTCAGCCCAAGGGCCTCCACGAAGCCTGAAATCAGGATCACCGGTATAGCCGCGTTCGTCTCCCGGACTTTGCGGATCAACTGCAACCCGTCCATGCCCGGCATCTTGTAATCCGTGATAATCAGATCGAAAGCTGCTTTGGAGAACTCCGCCAGCGCCCGGACGGGGTCAGTGCAGACCACTACCTCGTACCCGAACTCTTCGAGAATGCACTTGCGCGCCGACAGCCCATGGCAATTATCGTCCACCATCAGAATCCGTACTGGTTTGGGAAGTTGATCTTGAGAGCGGGAAGGCACGTTGTTCAAATCACGTGCAACTTAACAAAGCCCCGCGGGCAGTGTCAACGAATCTGTAATGGACTCAGGAAAGGCAAGATGTTTTTCTTGACAATCGCGAAAGTTGGATTGAGAGAGGCGCGGCTGCGATAATCAAACGGATGCAGCCACAGATTCCCATCGCGTCCATCACGGACGAATTCTCTCCCGATCTTGCCACGGCGCTCGACGCCATGGTGGAAATCGGCATGACCGGCGCGGAGTTGCGCGTGTTGTGGGGGAAGAACATCATGGACCTCGGCAACGAGGAGTTGTCCCGCGCCCGCGATCTGCTGGGCGCGCGGAATCTCGAGGTTGTTTCCATCGCATCCCCCATTCTCAAGTGCGTGCTTCCGGGCGCGCCGCCCGTGGACACGAGGTTCCAGCACGACGTGTTCGCTTCCAAGCATACCTACGACGATCAGCCGCGCCTGGCCGAACAGGCATTCCGCATTGCCGGGTTCTTCGGAGCGAAGATTATTCGCGTCTTCTCCTATTGGCGGAGCGTCGAGCCGGAGAAGTGTTTTGACGGCGTACTCAAAGCGCTGGACATGCTCTGTTCGATGGCTCCGGGCGGGATGATCATCGGCCTCGAGAATGAGCACGCCTGCAACATCGCCACGGCTTCGGAAACGCGGCGGGTGCTGGACGCTTTACCCAACGCCAACCTTCAGGTGGTGTGGGACCCGGCCAACTGCTATATTTCCGGCGAGAATCCGTTTCCTCCAGGCTACCGGGCGCTTCCGGCGGAACGGATCGCTCATGTCCACATCAAAGACTGCAGCCTGGATGGACACAAGCCGGTGTGGGGGCCCGTGGGCACTCGCGACATCGACTGGAAGGGCCAGATGGCGGCGCTCAAAGCGGATGGCTACAAGGGCTATGTCAGCCTCGAGACTCACTGGCCAGGCCCTCAAAACAACAAGTACGAAGCGAGTTGGATCTGCGGCTGGAATCTCCGCGGCCTCGCTTCCCTGTGAGCCTTTCCCGTGGTTCAGCCGGAGACCGTCATGCGGAGATAAGGCGCTCTGCGCATCAGCATCACCAGAACCCAGGTGAGCAAGGTAGTGATTCCAACGACCATCGGGATGCCAAGCACGGGATGCACCGTGAGGCCGTCCAGCCGGTACCGCCCCAATGCGATGAGGACCAGTACGTGCGCCAGATAAATACTATATGCGGCTCCGCTGAGCGAACGAACCGCGGCACCCAGCCACGATACCTTCCGGTAGAGCCGCGCGTACGGGATATCGCGCAGCAGAAGAAAGATGGCCGCTGAGAGAACGACCAGGTTCGGGTTGAGATTGTCCAGGAACTGCAAACTCGTCCGTCCGCCCGCGCGGGCCATGACGATGTGGCTGGCCATCGCGGTAAACGCGAAAGCCGAAAAGAACGCCGCCGCCAGCAGCCATTTCCGGCGGCGATGGACGGCCACGTCCCGCAGGAGATAGCCGAGGACGAAGTAGCCGGCGTAACTGGTGGCCACGTAAGGCTTGATATGAAGATTCACGCCGGCCATCGTCTGGCAGGCATTCATCAGCACCCAGATTCCCCAAATCAGGCAGAAAAAGTACAGGTCAGACCGCGAAGCCCCTCTCACGAATATGCGAAGCACGGGTGTGGCCAGGTAGACTCCGAGGATCATCTGCACAAACCAGAGGTGTCCCGAAACCGGCGTTTCCACCACGCTCCAGAGCATTCCGGATACGGTCAGCGGCTGTTTTCCGGCAAGCTGGTTCAGCGCGAGGTACACGCAGGTCCAAAAGAGGTAGGGGACGAGAACCCGGGAAAAGCGCTTGCGGAGGAACACCGGGACAGGCTCGCTCCTGGCCGGGTCCAACAGCAGCATGCCGCTGAGCATCACGAACAGCGGGACACAGGGGCGCACCAGAACGTGGGCCAGCAGTGTTGTCCACCATTGTCCGGCGGTGACGAAGGATCGCTGCTGGATGGTGGCGACCACATGAGTCGCCACCACCATTACAATGGCGCAGGCACGGATCGCGTCCACCCATAGCAACCTTGGTTGGGGGAGATTGGGGGTGGATACGGGACATTCAAGGGAAGCGGAGGCGGCCACCTTGGGATTGTAGCGGTCCTGACAGCGTTTTCACAATCATTTTGAGGCCCTGAAAATTGAGGCCCTGAAAAATTGTTTGAGAAACCGTGAGAGGAACGGCACGTCCCGGCCACTACCGTTTACTCGCCTAGTTTCGGCGTGGAAGAACACCATGTGGCCCTACCTGGTTGGAATACAACTCTACAATCCCCTTTACCGCCCCCTGCGCGATGCCCAATTGAGCCGGTTGGGCGCGGTTCCCCTCATTGACAACGTCTGGCTTCTGTACGGCGACTACTCCGCTGAGGCACTGAAGATCCTCCTGCGCACGCTGCTGGACGACCTGGACCAATTTTTCGTGGCTTCCGTGGACGAGGATTTCGCCAGCCACAATCTGCCTGTGCGCAAGGTGTGATGGCAAAATCAAACCATGTATCGAACTCTCGTAGGATTGCTGCTGTGCGCGATTGGGGCGAACGGGCAGGCTACTGTTATCGATTTATTCGAGGCAAAACTGCTCCGTCAGATTCAGGACCTCGATGTCCGCACGCCGGGTGTTCTCGGTCTCGCCGCCATCGATCTCACCACACGCCGCACGTTCTCCTACCACGGCGAGACTGTCTTCCCGCAGGCGAGTTCCATCAAGATCCCCATTCTCATTCGTGTGTACGAGGATGTGGAACACGGGAAATTCCGGCTCGAGGATCGCGTCACCCTGCATGAAGAGGACCTGGCAGGCGGCAGCGGAAACCTGCAAAAGGAGTTGAAAAATGGGCCGCTCACGCTCACCATTATGGACATCGTGAAGGCGATGATCGAGTCGAGCGACAACACGGCCACGAATTACCTGATCCGCCGCGTCGGGATGGATACGGTCAACCGCTGGCTTGACCGGAATAGCTTTCCCAACACGAGGCTCCAACGAATCATGATGGACTCCGCTGCGGCCGCGGCGGACCGTGAGAACATATCGACTCCCCGCGAGATGGCCGGCATCGCTGATCTACTATACCGGGGCATGGCGGTGAATCCGGCCGCGTCGAAGAAGATGCTGGACGTCATGCGCCTTGTGAAGGCGCACTTCCGCAAGGCGCTGCCCGCAGGAACCGATATCGCCTCCAAGCCGGGCGGCATTCCCGGAGTCGCCTGTGAAACAGGCATCGTCTTTCTTTCCGGCCGGCCCTTTGTCCTGAGCGTCATGACCACCTTCGCGGCGGAAAAAAGCGAAACGGTGGAGGAAGCCGCGCGGATCGTCTTCCAGCACTTCCAGTCACTCGCCGCCGCCAATCAATACGGACACCGCCTCCGCTAGCCGTACAATGAACGTATGGAACTTCACGGAAAACGCATCGCTATTTTTGTGGACAACATTTACCAGGAGATGGAACTCTGGTACCCGCTCTACCGCTTACAGGAGGCAGGGGCGGAAGTCATCACCGTGGGCGCGCGGGCCGGGCATACCTACACGAGCAAGCTGGGCTATCCGGTCACGGCGCAAAGGTCCTACGAGGAAGTCTCCGCAGCCAACCTGGATGGAGTCATTATTCCCGGCGGTTATGCTCCGGACCACATCCGCCGCTATCCCAAGGCGCTCGATATCGTGAAGCAGGCTAATGATCAGAGCAAGCTGATCGCAGCCATCTGCCATGCGCCATGGGTGCTGTGCTCGGTGCCGGGTTTGTTAAGGGGACGGCGCGCCACCAGTTTCTTCGCCATCCGGGACGATGTGACCAATGCCGGGGCGAGTTGGGAGGATTCCGAAGTGGTGGTGGACGGCAACCTCGTCACGTCCCGCAAACCCGATGACCTGCCCGCCTTCCTGCGAGCCTGCATCGAGGTTCTCCAACACGCTCCGGTCCACGCCTAACCTGTGTCGAACAACCATTCACCGGTCATTGAAGTCCGCGGGCTGCGCAAATCCTACGGGGATCTCGAAGCAGTCCGCGGCATCGATTTTGAAGTCCACTCGGGGGAGGTATTCGGACTGCTTGGTCCGAACGGGGCGGGCAAGACGACCACGGTGGAGATACTCGAGGGGCTTCGGTCGCGCACGCAAGGCCAGGTGCGCGTCCTGGGACTCGACCCGGCAAGCCAGTCCATGGAGATCAAGGACCGGATCGGCGTGTCCCTCCAGGCGACGAATCTGCCGGAGAAGATCACTGTCCTCGAGGCTATCGAACTATTCGCCGCCTTCTACACGCGGAATACGGATCCCCACCAGTTGCTGAAGCGGCTCCAGCTTTGGGAGAAGCGCAGCGCATATTATTCGACCCTTTCCGGCGGCCAGAAGCAGCGTCTGGCGCTCGCGCTGGCGATGGTGAACGATCCGCAACTGGTATTTCTGGATGAACCCACCACGGGGCTCGATCCGCAGGTGCGGCTGGAGATCCATTCCCTCATCCAGGAACTGCGGGATGCGCGCCGCACCATCCTGCTTACCACGCACTACATCGAAGAGGCCGAGCGCCTTTGCGATCGCGTGGCCATTGTGGACCAGGGGCGTATCATCGAGATCGGGACGCCGCGGGAGATCCAGCAGCGCACGCTGGGCCATTCTCTGATCGAATTACGAACGCTCGCGCCTCTGCCGGCCGAAGTCCCGGCATTCGCGGACGCGGAAAAGACGGTAATCTCCGAGGACCGGACACAGCTTCACTCGCATTCGGCGCGTCCGGCGCGAACGCTGGTGGAGATCGTCAAATGGATCGACCAGATGGGCGTTGAACTCGAGGACATTCATCTCAAACACCCCACGCTCGAGGACGTCTTTATCGAACTCACCGGAAAGCGCCTTCGCGATTGACATGAGAACGTATACCGCCTACATCAGAACGACGATGAAGCTCGTCATGCGCGACCGCGTGGTGCTCTTCTTCAACTACTTTCTTCCGCTCGCCTTCTTCATCGTCTTTGCCCAGAGCTTCGGCGCCGCGAAGGGAGGAGCCATCAGCCAGGTGATTACCATGGTGCTCATCCTCGGCGTGCTCGGCAGCGGATTTTTCGGCGCCGGAATGCGCGCCGTACAGGAGCGGGAACTGAACATCCTGCGGCGGTTCAAGGTGGCGCCCATTACACCGCTGCCCATTCTCGCCGCCAGCCTGGTGACGGGCCTGCTCAGCTACCTGCCGAGCGTCTTTGTCATCCTCGCCATCGCCAGTGTGTTTTACGGCATGCCGTGGCCTGAGCATTGGATCGCGCTGATGGTTCTGCTATCCCTCGGGCTGGCGGCCTTCCGGTCCATCGGGCTCATTATCGGGGCGGTGGTGAACTCGATGCAGGAAAGCCAGATCATCATCCAGATTCTGTACTTGCCGATGCTGTTTCTGAGCGGCGCCACATTCCCCATCAACGTGATGCCGTCCTGGCTCCAGGTGGTGGCGCAGTTCCTTCCCGCTTCCTATCTGTACACCGGCCTCCAGGGCATCCTCGTGCAGAACGACACGCTGATGCAAAACCGGGCCGCTATTGTGGCGATGACGATCACCATGATCGTGTCCACTTTCCTTGGGGTGAAGCTGTTCCGCTGGGAAAAAGATGAGAAGATGCCCGGATCGGCGAAACTCTGGGTACTGGCCGTGCTGCTGCCGTTTCTCCTGCTCGGGGGTTATCAGGCCTACAGCCGGGAGAACGTGGGCAAGGCGAAGATTCTCTACCGCGAAATGCGCCGCAACCGCGCGCTGCTCATTCGCGGCGCGCGCATCGTCACCGGAGACGGCAAAGACATCCCCAATGGCGCGGTCCTGCTCAAGAAGGGCAAAATCGAGCGCATCTTTGAAACCCCGCCGGGGGAAAAGGAGGTCAAGGCGGACGTGGTGGAGGCGGCCGGCAAGACGCTGCTGCCCGGCTTGATGGACGCTCATGTACACCTCATGCTGCAAGGCGGCGTGCTGCCCTCGTACAAGGACTTCAAGCCGGAGGAGTCCGTGGAGCGAGAACTCGCGGCGTATCTCTATAGCGGCGTCATTGCCGTGAAGAGCGCAGGCGACCCGCCGTCGCTCCTCGAACGGCCGAAGGCTCTCGTCGCCAAAGGAGAAAAGCTGGGGGCCGAGATCTTCGTCACGGGAAAGACGTTCACCGCCGCGGGCGGCTTCGGCACGGAGTATCTGAAAAGCATTCCCGAAGCGTCGCGAGCCATGGTGGAGGAGCAGACCCTCAACCTGCCCAAGACACCGGAGGAGGCGCGCCGTCAGGTGGCGGAGATCAAGCAGGCTGGGCTCGACGGAGTAACGATCCTCCTCGAAACCGGCCAGTCCGGCGCCCTGTTCAACCGCCTCGACCTCAACATAGTCAAAGCCATTTGCGGCCAGGCGCACGAGGATCATCTTGCGGTGGCCATACGGACCGGCGACGCGCGGGATGTGGCGGACGCCGTGGCGGCCGGAGCCACCGTCATCGAGCACGGCTCGGCGCGTGACGCCATTCCCGACGAAGTGTTTGCCGCCATGGCCAAACAGGGTGTGGCGTATGACCCGATGCTTTCCGGAATCGAAGCAGCGCTCGAGCTAAGCGAGGGGCGCTCGACACTGCTGGACCGCACGCTGGTCCAGCAAGTGGCGCCCGAGGGCCTGATCAAGGCGACCAAGGCGCTGCTCAAGAGCCCGAAGCCCAGCCCGGTTACGCTCGACATGGACATCGCGGCCGGCAATCTGCGGCGCGCCTGGAAGGCCGGCGTCATTCTTGTCACCGGTTCGGATGCGGGTAACTTCCTTCTTGTTCACGGACCCGCCATTCACCGCGAACTCCAGCTTTGGGTGAAGGCGGGGATTCCCGCCGCAACCGCGCTTCAGGCGGCCACGACAAACACAGCCCGCCTGTTCGGCATCGACGAACGCAGCGGCAGAATCCGGCCGGGCTTCGACGCCAGTCTGCTGCTGGTGGACGGCAACCCGCTCGAAGAGATCAACGCCACGGAGCGGATTTCCGCGGTGTTCTTCAAGGGCGAGCGCGTAGACCGCGCGGCGCTGTTCGACAAAGAATAGGCTGGACTCAAGCGAACTCCCAGGGGAGCGGAAACTCGAGCAGTTGGGCGATTTCCGCTGCGCTCACCTGGTAATCGCTGCGCAGGCGCAGGACGCCGCGACGCTCCCCTTCCACTTCGAACCGGAACTCGCGCAGCAGACCGTTGGCGGAATAGCCCTCGAGCCATGCCATCACGAACTTCCGGCACTCCTCCCCGTTGACGAACCGCCGGTTGGCCAATATTGCCCGAATATAGTGCACGAATCGCGATGCCGGCAGGATGTACGGCAACTGCGCATACAGCAATGCGGACGCAGTGGCCGCCGGGTTGTCATACTGCCTGGGCCGGTGGCACGACGGGGCGCGGAAAAACACGGCTTGGTTCCGCCCTTTCCAGGCGGTGAGCGGCACGAATCCCGACGTTGCCAGCGCATGTTCCTGGAGGTCATCCCACGCGCACGCAGGAACGCAATCCACCAGTCCCCCGCCCTCTACTCCTGTGATCGCGGAACACCATCCATAACGGGAAAACGCCCGCGCGATCACCTCAGCCAAGGCGAAACTGCCGTGGACGGCCAACTCCCCCTCTCGAATCGGGGGCGCCACCAGCGCCAGATAGCGCGATTGTGGCTGGTCCCGCACCTCCCGCCACCGCCGCAGGTCTGCCTCTCCGCCCAGTTGGGCGAGTTTGCGATGATTCAGCGCCGCAGCCTCCTCCCACGAGCCGGCGCCGAACATTGCCGGCGCTACTCCGGCCAACAGCGGCGCATGAATGGCCGCGGCCACCTGCGCCAGATCTTCGAGCATCCTCATGTCGTCCGGGCCGAACCCGGCATCCATTAATAACAACCCGAACGGTTCGCACGGGCCGGCGCCGAATACGTCGTCATGCACACGCTTGAACAGGTAACTCTGATCGAAACGCCCCGCACGTTCCAGATCCTTGCGGACCTCCTCCCTGGTTGCGGACAAAACTCGGAACCGGACTCGAGGGCAAGCCTCCATCATTCGCGCCAGACGCGCCTGCCTCGGAATGGAATCCACATCCACGAAGACTCGCGACGAGAACCGGGGCAGGGGCTCAGTTGACTGCCCGGCGAGATCGGTCACTACTCCCACCACAAACGGCAGTTCCCGTTCCTCAATTCCGGCCGCCCCAATGCGAGGATAAGTAATCCGTACTCGCTCCAAGGAACCTCCAGGCCCACCAAGTCTATCAACCAGGGAAAACCACCGCGGATGGGGACAAGCGCTACCGGCCTTCGGACTCGTCCTCGAGAGCCACAAGGACCCAGCGCTTCTGCCGGAAAGCGAATTGCGCCCGGGGCATGAGAGGGCTCAGTACGTCCTTTTGGTCCACGAATCCGGCGTCTCCGCTTCCGGTTTGAACGGGGATGAAGGTGGAAAGGCCCTGGGAGCGGACGGGTTCCCCGATGCGGCGCACAATATCGAAATCGAGCCTGGCGCGTATCTGGGACGTCGCGGATGGGCCTTCCCGCAATGCCACGTTCTCCCGTGCCACCACCAGGTGGGTGCGGCGGTTCAAATGGCGCGGGAAACGCCACACCACGTAGGGAGACAGATACAGGACAGGCTGCTCCCGGACAAAGCCGAGGTGAAGCATATCGGCCAGAGCGGACCACAGCGGCGTTTGCGGGTCATCGGGACGCCAGCGCTCGATGAACCTCCGCCAGCCCTGGTCAGTCTTCTCGGGACCCACCACCACCTCGTCATCCACCAGTCGCCGAAGGGCTTTCCTGCTGTGCGATTCCACGGCCGAGCGGAGTCTGCCGGTGAAGGCCTGAAACGAAGGATCGCGGGAGGTTTCGTCGACGGGATACAGCTTCGGTAACGGCTCCTGAGCCTTCAGTGCCAGGGGGAGCAAAAGGAACGTCCTTCGCAATGGCCGGTAATGGTGACAGCGAGGCAAGGGCGCTGTGTTACTGGATCCGCGACACACGGCCGGTAATGTACTCCAACCGGTCCACCGCCGCGTCCGCCGTCACCATGTCACTCACGCCGAGGACGAGGCGGGGCCTGTGCCCGTGGCGTTCGATCAGCGCATCGATGCTGCGCCGGAATTCATCTTCCGGGGTGCTGTCCGGGCACAGCAGGGTGGATGGGATGCCGCCCCACACGGTGATGCGCCCATCGAAGGCGTCGAGGTATTCATCCAGGCTGAGCCTTGTCATGGGGTGCGGGCATACGGAATCGGCGATGTCGAAGCCGGCTTCGAGGTAGAGCGGAATCAGGCGGCGGTTCTCGCCGTCGGTGTGGGTCATCAGGTACTTGCCCTTGCCGTGCAGGACTTCGGCATAGTCCCGCAGTGCCGGCAGAATATGCTGCCGGAAGAATTGCGGATAGGTGATGGCGTCGTCATAATTTGCGCCGAGGTGGACAATTTCGGCCGGACCGCTGGCTCCGATCTCCTGAATCATTTGGTACAAGGGCTGCATTTGATCGCATAAGCGGAAGATTTTTTCGGGATAGTCCGCCAGGGCGTAATAGAAGGTTTCCACGGTCATCAGTTCCTTGAGGATGTGGTGAATGGGGCAGGCGGTGCCGGCCAGCCAGCCGACAACCACTCCGCGCTCGCCCACCTCTTCGCGCCGGGCGAGGTAGCCTTCCCATTGGGGTTCGACTTCGAGGTTCTCGAAGATATAGCCCGCGGCGTCGAAGTCCTCTGGTTTGCGGATAGGGAGTTCCGTTTGCCAGGACATGGAAGCTCCGCCATCGAGCATTTCTTCCGTGAAGAGAAACGCCGTGCGGAGGGCGCCTTTCGGAGTGTGGTATTCGACTACGGTCTCTCGCCCGGAGCGCGTCACGCGGCGTTCCACGTTGCGGAGGTGAATGCGGTAGGGGAGAGATCGGAGACGGAAGATACCGAGGCCGCGGTCGATCATGTCGTCTTCATCCACGCAGTCTGTGAAGTCGGGGATGGTGGCGTAGCAGCCGAAGCCGAGGCGATCGGCGATCTGGGGCAAAGTGAGCGGCTGTAGTTCGCTGGGGAGCGTTTTCTGGTGCAGCCGGGCTCGATGCCAGAAGTCCATCCGTGGGATCCAGGGAATACGATCCGGAACCTCTCCACGAATCGTTGCGAGCACGCGTTGGCGATCTGTCATGGTATGTAAAACCGTTTAGGTGTAGTATAGCCCTGACCGCCATCGCGAGAACCGCAGTGATACAAGAAAAAAGAACAGCGCTTCCTACGGAGGCCAAAGTCCGAAATCTGGCGTGGTTCGTGATGGCCCTGCTGTTTCTCGGCTCGGTGGCGAACTACCTCGACCGCGCGGTGCTGGGCGTGTTGATGCCGTCCATCCGCCGCGATCTCGGCCTGACGAACACCGGTTATGCAATGGCGGTGAACGCTTTTCTGGTCACCTACACGCTGTCTTATGTCGCCGGCGGACGGGTGGCGGATCTGCTGGGCTGCCGCCGGACGTTCAGCCTGACGCTGCTCGTATGGTCCATAGCGGCTATGCTGCATGCGGCGGCGCGGGGCATCTGGGGCCTGGCCGGATGCCGCGCTCTGCTCGGGATCGGGGAGGGCGGCTACTATCCGGCGGCCATCCGCGGCGCCGCCGAGTGGTTTCCTCCCAAGCAGCGCGCCAAGGCGATCGGGCTGGTGTTGTCGGCCCTGAGCGTGGGCAGCCTCCTCACTCCTCCGGTATCGGCCTGGCTTGCGCTCGCCTACGGGTGGCGGGTGGCATTCCTCGCGACGGGGGCTTTCGGATTGCTGCTGATTCCGCCGTGGATAGCGCTGCATGGCCGGATTCGCCGGGAGTTTGGGAGCGCGGATCCGGCGCCGGCGATTGCCGCGATCACGCAGGGAGAGGAAGGCGGCGGGCTGTCGCTTCAAGCGGCGCTGCGGTCGCGCTCGTATGTGTGCCTGCTGCTGGCGCGCGCCTGTTCGGATTCGGCGTGGTATTTCTACCTGTTCTGGATGCCGGGGTATTTTCAGGATGCGCGCGGGCTTGGATTGGCCGCGGTGGGGCAATGGTTATGGATTCCCTTCCTCGCCGCCGGCGTGGGCGCGATTTTCGGGGCGTGGTCGAGCAGCGAACTGATTGAGCACGGTTGGGGATTGGACCGGAGCAGGAGAAGCGTCCTGGTGGTTTCCGCGGCGGTAAGCGCGGCGGGAGCGGCGACGTGCGTGGTTCCCGGGTTCGCGGCGGCGCTCGGGTTAGTGAGCCTGGCGCTGTTTGCGCACACGTCGTGGTCGTCGAACCTGCATACGGCGATTACGGAAGTGACTCCACCGCGCCATGTGGCGGTGTTGTACGGTGTCACCGGGGCGGCGGGGACTTTGGGCGGCGTCGTCATGCAGTCGGTTGTGGGCCCGCTCGTGGACCGGTTTGGGTATGATGTGCCGTTCCTGCTGACGGGTGGATTGTATCTGACGGCCGCCGGCCTGGTGATTCGGGGGGTCCGCATCCGCATGGGGTAGGCCTCTATGCAGGGGCAGTTGGCGTCTCCAGCCAGCCTGGCAGGACTGGTACCCGGTAGGTGACCTTGCCTTGTCTGGTCCGCAGCACAAGCTTCGGGGCTTCGCCCGTAATCGAGTTGTCATAGACGCGCACGCTGTCGAACTCGCGAAGGATATCCGGAAGGTTCGACAACTACGATCATCCGAGGTCGCATTCGCTCCCCTCCTGCATGTCAGGAGGGAGTTGCGTATCGACCAAGTCGCCTTTTTCGTCAATGATGCCCATCGCCAGCAGGCGCGCCATCTCGTACTGCACCCGCTCCTGGAGTTTCTCATCGTCCCGATCGAGAGCCGCGTCGATGTCCTCGAGATCCTCGGCCACGGATCTCTGCCGAAGTTCCTGATTTGGGAGCGAGGCCATACCACTTTCAGCATATGAAACATCCAACGAAGCGGCAACCGGCCCCGCGAGAGACTAACGGTTGAGGTGGTGATGGCCGTTAGGGAAAGGTCATGTTTTCGACGAAGGCCTCCTGAAATTCAGGGCTGGCGGCGAGTTCGACATGCCGGGTGATATGGAGCAGTCCATCGAGGAGGGACTGGCGGCGGGAGGGGCTGAGCAGGAGCGTGCGAGTGCCGCGGACGGCGCTGTTGCCGATCGGGTGGACGGGCGCGTCCCAGTGAGGGAGGAGTCCGATTCGGTGGGCGCTGTCGACGCGGACATAGTTTCCGAACGCGCCGGCAAGATGCAGGGAAGCGACTTGGGACGGGTCAGTGGCGGCTTCCTGGCGGAGCAGTTCCAGGCCGGCGGCGACAGCACCTTTGGCGAGTTGCAATTCGCGGATGTCGGCTTGGGAAAGGGCGACTGGACCGGCGAGCGGGAGGGACTTCGCGCCATTTGCCAGGCGTCCGGTTGCGGCCAGGGATCCGGTGGTGAGAGAGACGGCGGCAGCGTCGACGAGGCCGCTGCCGCAGATGCCGCGAGGCGCCTCGCCACCGATGACGTGGCAGACGAGGCCGCTGCCGTCCCGCTCGACGCGGTCGATGGCGCCGTCTCCGGCGCGCATGCCCATGCGGATGCGGCCTCCTTCAAAGGCCGGTCCCGCGGCTGTCGAGGTGCAAAGGATTCCCTTGCGGCCGCCGAAGGCGATCTCACCGTTGGTGCCGAGATCCATCAGGGCGATGGGGCGCTCGGACTGGTGCATCCCGCAGGCGATGAGGCCGGCCAGCAGATCGCTGCCGACGAAGCCCCCGGCGCAGGGCAGGAAGGTGACTACCGCGCCATGAGTCTGCTCAGGCCAGCCGAGTTCCTCTGATGTGAAGCACCGCGCGCCGGAGGCCGAAGGACGAAAGGGAACGTGGGAGAGGGGCTCGACGCTTTCGCCGCAGAAGAGGTGGTGCATGACGGTGTTGCCGCAGATGAGCACTTCACGCAGCCTGCGGCCACGGACAAGTTCGGCGAGCATGGCTCCGATGCTTCGTCGAATCAGGCCGGTGAGGACGCCAGGTTCACGCAGATCGAACTCGATGCGGCTCATGACGTCGCTGCCGTAGCGGCCCTGGGGATTCAGGCCGGGAAGGACGCCGAGAACGCTGCCCGTGGCCAAATCCACAAGTTCCACAACAAGCGTGGTGGTTCCCAGGTCGATGACGGCGCCGTAGCCTTCGGACGGCTCCACTTCCACGCGGGATTCATCCGTGAGGATACTGGCGGACCACTGTTCGATGTCGAGCGATACGGGGCCGTCCGTCTCGGCCTGGCAGGCGAGACGCCACCCGGCGGCGAGTTCTTCTTCGCTGAGGGCGTCGCGCATGCCTTCGGTGATGGGAATGGCTCCGGAGACGAGGCGGACGCGGCATCCGCCGCACGCCGAACATCCGCCGCAGGGAAACTCGAGCCCGAGGCCAAAGAGCTGATCGGACAGGGTCTTGCCGGGCTCGGGTTGTAGCAGGACGTATTCGGCCACGCGAAACTCAATTCCGGCTGCGGGCGAAGCGGGTCATCGCCATCACATTTTCGTGTGGCGTGCCGCGGGCGATCTCGCAGCCTGCTCCGACAATATAGCGCGGACCGGCGTCGGCGTAGCACGCTTCGAGCCGCTGGAAGACCGAGTCTGGCGAGCCGTCGCGGAGAGCGCGGACCGGATCCATGTTGCCGAGCAGGACCTGGGATTCGCCCATGGCGGCGCGCCCTTCGGCGAGCGGCGATAGGAAATCGAGGTCGATGATGTCGGCTCCGGTCTGTCCCATGCCCGAGAGGATCTTGCGTGTGTTGCCGCAGATGTGGAGCCGCACGGGTACGCCGATTCCGCGAATGGTCCGGATCAGCTTCTGTTCGTAGGGTTGGACGAACCGGTGGTAGAATTTCGGGCCGATCAGGGATGCGGCGGCGTCACCGATGCCGATGAGGGTGGCCCCGGCGCGCACCTGGGCGCGGGCAAACTCCGTTTCCATGGCGACGACGAACTCGAACAGATCGATGACGAAACCCTCGTCGTCGTAAAGGTCGAGCATGAGGGTGTTGAGGCCGCGCAGATCGGCGGCCATGGCGCATGGCCCTTCCACCCACCCCTCGACGATTTTGCAGGCTCCGGCTTGTTTGGCCAGCAGGCGCACGCCCTCCACCCGGTCCAGCATGCGTCTGCTGTCCGCGATCTCCGGGCGGCGAAGGCCGGCAAGAGAGGTCTTGTCGCGCAACAAAGCTTGGGTTTCGACGATGGCTGGAGGCTGGTTGTCGAACCACTGGATCTTCGCGCCCAGGTCGGAGGCTTCGCGGGCGGGATCGGAAATGACGGAGACGTAGTCGAAGTCGAACTTCGCGGCCGTTTCGAGTTGAGCCTCGGCGAGCACGCGGTGGTCCGTCACGTATTCGAGATAGGGCACACCGATGGTATCCGCGGCGAACATCATGGTGATGGGCATCAGCGGCAGGCTGTCCACGGGCCGGCCCTGGATCCTTGCCTGGACGCGTTCCCTTCCGGTCATACTCCTTTCCTTTCCACCGGCTCGACCCGGATGACGTTGTCGTCATAGCTGGCGGCGAGGCGGGCTCCGGGCGGGACGACGAGGAAGTCCTTCTCCGGCCACTCGCCGTTCACGAGCTGGTGAAAGAGGGTCAACTTGCCCGGGATCTTGCTGAACTCCCAGCCGCGCGTCGAGGCTTCGCGGCGCGCTTCCTCTTCAAAGTGCGCGTCGGGCTCGAGTCCGGATTCGATGTATGTCAAATGGCGATAGTGCTGCTGGTAGCGGGTGAACTCCTCGAAGAGGTAGCGGCCGTTCTCCTCGCCATAGCGCTCGATCAGGTCGTCGAGGGAAGCGCCGTTGGCGGCTCCACCCACCGGCAACTGGTGGAGCGATTTTCCGCGCTCGAGCCAGCCGGTGGAACGGAAGTACGTACCGGGATTGGCTTCGAAGAATTCGGCGTAGCGTTCCTTGCTGCCCATCAGCAGCGCAATGCAATCGTGAGCGCGGGCGATGACAAGGGGCAGCGCGCGAGCCTCCAGGCCATGGAGGCCGTTGCCGCAAAGCGCGTAGCCCATGAGCACGGCGTCATAGGAATCAGCGGAAACGGCGTCGATTTTCTCCTGGAGCGCTTTCCTCATGGCCTTGCCGCCGAGGTCGTGGAGGCCCTTGCTGAGGAACTCGACATCCACCTGATGAGGGGAGCGCGCAATGCTCTGGCACATTTCGCGGTAGAGCACTTCGCAACTGATGAGTTTGAAGCGCATCGTTTAGGCCGTGGCCTGCCGGGTGGCGGACATCAGCCTGCGGGCGAGCGCCACGGCGAGCGTTGCGTTCTCACTGTAGCCGTCCGCGCCGATTTGATCGGCATACTGCTGGGTGACGGGCGCGCCGCCGATGATGACCTTCACCTTCTCACGGAGCCCCACCTCCTTCAATGCTTCGATGGTGTATTTCATGGAAGGCATGGTGACGGTGAGCAGCGCGGAAAGGGCGATGATATCGGCTCCGGTGGATTGGACCGCTTCCACAAACTTCTGCGGAGAGACATCCGAGCCGAGGTCGATCACTTCGAAACCGCCGCCCTCGAGCAGAGAGGAGACGAGGTTCTTGCCGATGTCATGCAGATCGCCTTTCACGGTCCCGATCAGGACTTTGCCCGCGGGCTTTACGCCGCTGGATGCGAGAAGAGGGCGGAGCGGTTCAAGGGCTGCCTTCATGGCGCGGGCTGACAGCAGCAATTCCGGAACGAAGTACTCTTCACACTCGAAGCGCCTTCCCACTTCATCCATCGCCGGGATCATGTAGTCGTGGATCAGCGCCATGGGCTGGGCTCCTTCCGCAATGGCCGTGTTCACGACGGCGGCGGCGGTCCTGGCATTACCGTTAATGATGGCTTCGCGTAGTTGGGCGAGGTCAACCATTTCGTCTCCTCTCATAGCCGGAATTGGTCACTCGTGTGCTTAGCAATTCCAATGCCATGACCTCGAGAGAGCGAGTCCTCACCACCCTGCGTCATTCCCAACCGGACCGGATTCCGATTGATTTCGGAGCTACTTCCGTCACCGGAATGCACGTGAGCTGCGTCGCCGCCTTGCGGGAGTATTACGGCCTGGAGCGGCGGATGGTGAAGATCTTCGAGCCCGGACAGATGCTGGGGTGGATGGATGAGGATTTGAAGCAGGCGCTCGGCATTGACGTGGAGGCGATCTTCCCGCGGAAAGCGAACTACGGGCTGATCCTGGAGGGATGGAAGCCGTGGCGCATGTACGACGGCCTGGAAGTGCTTGTGCCGGGGAACTTCAACGTCACGATCGATTCGAACGGAGACACGCTGCTGCATCCGGACGGCGATACAGGCGTTCCGCCGAGCGGAAGGATGCCGGCAGGCGGGTATTTCTTCGATGCCATCATCCGGCAGCAGCCTCTGGAGGAATCGAAGCTCAACCCGGAGGACAACATCGAGGAGTTCACGCTGCTCAGCGAAGAGGACCTCACCTATCTGGAGCGGGCGGCGGGCGAGGCGGCAAGCACGGGCAGGGCGGTCGTGGGGAAGTTCGGAGCGGGGTTCGGCGATATCGCCATCGTTCCCGGGGTGGGGTTGAAGCACCCCAGGGGAATCCGGGATGTGGCGGAGTGGTACATGTCTATCCGGGCGCGGCCGGAGTACATACAGGAAGTGTTTTCGCGCCAGTGCGACATCCTCATAGAGAATCTGGGCAAGGCGCGGGATCGCATGCACCACCTGATTGATGTGCTGTACCTGTGCGGAACTGACTTCGGAACCCAGCGCTCCACCTTCTGCTCAGCGGATACCTTCCGGAATCTCTGGCTGCCTTACTACAAGCGGGTGAACGACTGGGTCCACCGGAACACACAGTGGAAAACATTCAAGCATTCCTGCGGATCGGTGGTGAAGTTCATTGACCTCTTCCTGGAAGCCGGGTTTGACATCCTGAATCCGGTGCAGGTGTCGGCGGCCGGCATGGATCCGCGGTATCTGAAGTCCACCTTCGGAGACCGCATCGTGTTCTGGGGAGGCGGCGTCGATACGCAGAAGACGCTGGCTTTCGGAACGCCGGACGAGGTGCGGGAACAGGCGCTGCGCCATTGCGAGATCTTTTCCCAAGGCGGCGGCTATGTGTTCAACACCGTGCACAACGTACAGGCGCGAACACCGGTGGAAAACATTGTGGCGATGTTCGACGCGGTTCACGAATTCCAAGGCCGGGCGGCCGTGTCCGTACAATGACGCCCGGGCGCTGGACCATCTGCGCGCTGCTCTTCTTTGCCACCACCGTCAACTACATGGACCGGCAGATCCTGGCCATTCTCGCGCCGTTGCTGGGACGGGAGATCGGGTGGTCGGAATCGGATTACGGGCTGATTGTGACCGCCTTCCAGGCCTCCTATGCGTTGGGGTTGGTCGGCGCCGGACGGCTGATCGACAGGATCGGGACTCGCCGGGGGTATTCGCTTGCCGTGGCGTTCTGGAGCCTTGCGGCAATGGCGCATGCGGCGGCAAACTCGGCGGCTGGATTCGCCTGGGCGCGCGGGGCATTGGGGATGGGCGAAGGCGGCAATTTCCCGGCGGCGGTGAAGGTGGTGGCGGAGTGGTTTCCGAAACACCAGCGGGCGCTGGCGACGGGCGTTTTCAATGGCGGCTCGAACGTGGGGGCGATTATCGCGCCTTTGCTGGTCCCATGGGTCACGCTCCGGTGGGGTTGGCGGTGGGCGTTCCTCGCCACCGGTTCAGTGGGTTTGGTGTGGGTGGTGGTATGGCTGGCGGCATATCGCGAGCCTCCCGTTGCGGCCGAAGGGGGAGGGGGCCGGCACGTTCGGTGGGTATCGCTCCTCTGGAAACGGGAGACTTTGGGGCTGATGGTCTCGCGGTTTCTCACCGATCCGGTGTGGTGGTTTTATCTGTATTGGGCTCCGAAGTTCCTGCACGCCCGGCACGGCGTGACGCTCGATCAGATTGGGCCGCCCCTGGTGATGATCTATCTGGCCGCCGACGGAGGCAGCGTGTTCGGCGGGTGGCTGTCCGGGTGGCTTTTGAAGCGGGGTTGGAGCGTGAACGCGGCACGGAAGAGCGCGATCCTGGTGAGCGCGGCGATGGTGGCTCCCATCGTTTTGGCGCCCTGGGCGTCGCACCTCTGGCAGGTGGTTGTACTGCTCGGCCTGGCAACGGCCGGCCATCAGGCATGGGGAGCCAATATCTTCACCATCGTGTCGGACCTGTATCCCGGCCACGCGGTAAGTTCGGTGGTAGGCATCAGCGGGTTTGCAGGAAGCATCGGCGGCATGCTGGCCGCGACGGCAACGGGTTTTGTCCTTCAGGCGACCGGCAGTTACGTTCCTGTGTTTGCCTGCGCCAGCGGCGCCTACTTTCTGGCTTTGCTCGCGGTACATACCGGATCGCCGAAACTCGCCGCGGTGAACGTGTGAGGTGCGCCACTACACCCACATGGGCCGTATGCCTCAGTCTGGCCGGCGAAGTCAGGCCCTGCCTGTGTGTCGAGGGGGCACTGGAAGGGATGGCCCGCGGAATGCTCGGACGCGACAACTGAGATGAAAACACTTCTGGAAGCCCTTGCCGAACGCCCGCTACTGGGCGATGGAGCGATGGGGACGCAACTCCAGGCGGCCGGACTCGAGCCGGGCGGCTGCGGCGAACGCTGGAACCTCGAGCACCCGGACCGTCTGCTAGAAATCCAACGAAGGTACGTGGAGGCAGGCTCGGACATTCTGCTCACAAATACCTTCTGCGGGTCGCGAATCGCCCTGGCGCGGCACGGATTGGCGGAACATACGGTGGCCATCAACCGCGCGGCGGTGCGGATCGCGCGGCAGGCATTCGGCGGCAGGCCGGGTTATGTGCTGGGGGACATCGGCCCGTTTGGGGGGCTGATGGAGCCGCTCGGGGATACGCCCATCGAAGAGGTGGGGGGCGCCTTTCGCGAACAGGCGATCGCGCTCGCCGAAGCGGGAGTGGACGGCATTATCATCGAAACGCAAACCTCGCTGGAGGAACTCGGACTGGCGATGGAGGCGGCGCGGGCGGCAGGCGCCGCGTGCATTATCGGATCGTTTGCGTTTGACGTGACTCACGGCGGGAAAAACGCGCGCACCATGATGGGCGTGGATCCGGAAAAGGCGGCGCGGTTTCTGCAATCGGCGGGTGCGCACGTGGCGGCGTTGAACTGCGGGACCGGCGTCGATATGGCGTGGGCGGCGCGGATTCTTTCGCGCTATCGCGCCGTGTGCAACTTGCCGCTGATGGCGCAGCCGAATGCGGGATCGCCTATGCTGGAGGACGGCAGGGTAGTGTACAAAGAGACGCCCGAGGAGATGGCCGCCGGAGTGCCGAAACTGCTCGAGGCGGGGGCGCGGGTGATTGGAGCCTGTTGCGGCAGCACGCCCGAGCATATCCGGCGCTTCCGGGAAATTCTGGGGAGGGCGGATTCATGAACCGCAGAACGATGCTGAGCGCGCTTGCGGGCGCAATGCCCGCGGCCCGTTTGTGGGCGGCGGGTGTTTCTCCCGGATTGAAAATTACGCGCGTCGAGACGGTGTACTGGAAGTCGCGGGACGAAGTCCCGTGGTGGCCGCATTGGACGTGGGTGCGTCTCGATACGAATGAAGGCGTGTTCGGCCTGGGGGAGACCTATCCGCGCAACGAAACTGAGGCCACGCTGTTGCATTCGGCGGTGGCGCGCGGATTGTTGGGAAAGCATCCCGGCGACATCGAACGGATCTGGAAAGACCTCTACGTCACCTTCGATTTTCAGATCACCGGGGGCGCGGAGATGCGTGTGTTGAGCGCGATTGACCTGGCGCTGTGGGACCTGCTCGGGAAGGCGCTTCAAACGCCGGTCTATCGATTGATCGGCGGCAAATCGAACCCCCGCGTGCGGCTGTATAACACGTGTTTCCCTTACAAGTACGACTTTCTGCGCGAGCCCGAGAAGATCATGCGGGAGGTGATGGAGCAGCATGGCATCCGTGCAATCAAGGTGTGGCCCTTCGATGGGGCGGCGCGGCGCCATGGAGGCCAGTTCATCACTCCCGAGGAGATCGAAGAAGCATTGACTCCGGTGAGAAAGCTGCGCGACACCTTCGGAGAGAAGATCGAGATCCTCATCGAGTTTCATTCACTATGGAACCTGACCTCGGCCATTCGCATCGCCAAGGCGCTGGAGCCTTACCGCCCGATGTGGCTCGAGGACATGCTGCTGCCCGGCAATTTCGCGCAATACCGGCGGCTGGCGGAATCGACGTCTCTCGGTTTGACTGCCGGCGAACGGATGGCCGGCAAGATGCAGTTCCAGAGCTTTCTGGAATCCCGCACCCCGCGATTCGTGATGTTCGATGTCTGCTGGTGCGGCGGACTGACGGAGGCTCGCAAGATCACGGCGATGGCGGATGCTTACGAGCTACCCTTCGCGCCGCACACGGCGGGAGGGCCGCTTCTGTTTTATGCCTCGACGCACCTCTCGACGGCGATGACAAATTGCTGGATCCAGGAAAGCTGCCAGCGGTTCTACGAGCACGACTGGCCCGCCATGCTGGTGAATCCTCTGATGCCGAAGGAGGGCGCCATCGAAGCTCCGGAGGAGCCGGGCTTCGGGATGACGGTAAAGCCCGAAGTGTGGTCAGACAAGCGCGCGGTTCGCCGGGTAACCGAGTTGTAGAATTCTGGTATCGGAATTGCCAAGGTTTCCGAAAATGGTACATCTGACGCTGCTTCGTCGAAGTTTCCTCTGCCTTCCGGCCGCTTTGCTGGCGCGGAAAGCCGCGGTCTGGAATGTGACCGATCATGGCGCGAGGGGAGATGGGTCCCATCCGGATACGGCGGCGCTGCAATCAGCCATTGACGCCTGCGCCGCCGCCGGAGGGGGCACTGTCCTGTTTCCGGCCGGCCGCTACCTTTCCGGGACACTGGTTCTGAAGAGCAACGTCACGCTGCATCTTGCCGCGGGGGCGGTGCTTCTCGGCAGCCCGAAGCTCGCGGACTACCCGGAGATGCGCTCCGCACTTCGCTCCTACGTGGATAACTACACCCAGCGGAGCCTTCTGTTCGGGGACGGGCTCGAGAACGTCGCCCTGGAGGGCAAGGGGACCATCGACGGGCAAGGCGCGAGCTTTCCGGGACCCTACCTCGTGCGGCCGTTCCTCGTGCGGATTCTGCGGTCCCGCAACGTGCAGGTGTCCGGAATCACACTCCGCGATTCCCCCATGTGGGTGCAGCACTACCTGCATTGCGAGGGCGTCGCGATTCACGGCATCACAGTGGTCAGCAATGTGAACGCCAACAACGACGGCATCGACATCGACAGTTGCGAGCGCGTGCGCATCTCCGATTGCGACATCAACTCCGGAGATGACGCCATCGTGCTCAAGAGCACGACGCCGCGGCGCACGAAGAACGTCACCATCACCAATTGCGTGCTTCGCTCGCACTGCAACGCTTTGAAGCTCGGCACGGAATCGAACGGCGGGTTCGAAAACATCGCCATCAACAACTGCACGATCTACGACACCCGGCTGGCGGGCATCGCGCTGGAAACGGTGGACGGAGGCGCCCTCGATCAGGTGACGGTTTCCGGAATCCAGATGGACGGTGTGGGCGCGCCGATCTTTGTGCGGTTAGGGGATCGCGGACGGCCGCACGAAGCCGGAGCGCCGCGTCCGCCGGCGGGGGTACTGCGCAATGTGATACTGCGGGATATCCAGGCGACGCGCGCAGGACCCACGGGCTGCGCTATTGCCGGGATTCCCGGCCATCCCCTCGAGCACGTCACGCTCGATAACGTTCGCCTGGAATTCGAGAGCCCCGGAAAGCCCCGATACCCGTCCGGCAGTGTGCCCGAGTTTGCGGAAAAGTATCCCGAGCACAGCATGTTCGGCGTCCTGCCCGCGTATGGATTCTATTGCCGTCATGCCCGCGATCTTCGCCTGCGAAACGTTACGGCAGTGGCGGCGAAAGACGAACAACGGCCGGCTCTGATTATGGAAGATGTGGAAGATCCGGACCTCACCGGATCGCAACTGACAAAGGAGACTCCCCAATGAAAGCGAAACCAGGGACGGAGCGCCGCGAATTTATCGGCTCGGCCGCGGCCGGGTTCCTCATTATGAAACCCCAAACCGTGTTTGGGTCGGCCGCCAATTCGACGGTGGAAGTGGGCCTCATCGGCTGCGGAGGCAGGGGGAACTGGATTGCTCCGTTCTTCGTCGAGTTTGCCGGCGCCCGCGTGGTGGCGCTGGCGGATGTCGTCCAGGACCACCTGGATACGACGCGGGCAAAGCTCACGAACGGCTCCGGACGCGTCTACTATGGCCCGGATGCGTATCGCGAACTGGCGCGCTCGTCACTCGATGCGGTGATCATCGAGACCCCGCCCTACTTTCATCCCGAGCATGCCAGGGCGGCTGTCGAGGCGGGCAAGCATGTCTTCCTCGCCAAGCCGGTGGCTGTGGACGTGCCGGGATGCAAGGCAATCCTCGAGGCGGGAGCCAAAGCAAAGCAGAAGAACCTGAGCTTCCTGGTGGATTTCCAGACACGCGCCCAGCCTGTGTTCCAGGAGGCTGCCAAACGTGTGCACAGGGGCGACATCGGGAAGCCTGTCATGGGCCAGGTGTATTATTACGCCGGCCGGCCGTCCCCGGACAAATCCAAGCCCGGCATGGATCCTGGCCAGGGACGCGTGTTCAACTTCTACATGGACCGCGTGCTTGGAGGCGACATCATCGTCGAGCAGAACATTCACGTCATCGATGTGGCGAACTGGTTTCTGCAAAGCCACCCCGAAAAAGCGTCGGGAACCGGCGGGCGCACGGACTGGACCGGCACTCCCTACAACGCGGGCGATGCTTATGACCACTTCGTCATCACCTACTGGTATCCGGGCGGCGTGCACGTGAGTTTCACTTCCCACCAGTTGACGCGGCACTACTCCGATCTCTGCGTGCGCTGCTTCGGCATCGGCGGCGCCGTGGATTCGCACTATGGCGGGCTGGTGCGGATCACAGG
Organism: Bryobacterales bacterium; assembly: GCA_020847975.1. Classification (GTDB taxonomy): domain Bacteria; phylum Acidobacteriota; class Terriglobia; order Bryobacterales; family Bryobacteraceae; genus CADEFT01. The sequence goes on from JADLBD010000285.1 coordinate 25,791, forward strand.
ACCAAACGCGTGGATGGGCGCGGAAAAGGACGATACCTTCCGCTCGGGAGCCATCAACAATGCGAAAGCGTTCATCGAGAGCATCCGCAATGGAAACCGGCTGAACAATACGGAAACGGCCGTTGAAAGCAACCTCACCGCCATTCTGGGCCGCATGTCCGCTTACGGACAGAAGGTGGTTACGTGGGGGGAGATGATGGGAAGCAAGGAACGGTATGCGGCAGACCTGAAACTCCGGTGGTGAGGCGGGTGAAACGGAGTTTGTGACGTACTTTTTCGTTCTGTTTTACGCTCGATGGACGTCTAATGAGGGTAGGCACGGAGAGTAGTGCTTGCCCACATCAGTTGCAGACCCGATTCAATCCGCCGGCCTGGAGGGTCCTGAGAAGAAGAGTCTCCTCTGGCTGAAGGTTGCCGATCGCCTCCTTGCAGCCGTTCTTCTGGTGTTTGTTCTTCCGGTCCTTCCCATTCTTGCTCTCATGATTCGCATCCTTTCCCGCAGGTCTCCTTTCGTTGCCCACCTGCGCGTGGGGCGCGATGGAGGGCAGCTCTGGATGGTGAAGTTCCGCACCATGTGGCCGCGGACCGCCCCTATGGAAGACTGCCCAATCTGGATCGAGCGAATCGCATCGAGTGAAGTCCCGGCCATCAAAACGACCGCGGATCCGCGGATCACCAGCCGGTTCGGCGCATGGTGCCGCGCCCATTCCGTGGATGAACTCCCGCAGTTATGGCACGCCGCGCGGGGGGAGATGTCGCTTGTGGGTCCGCGGCCCGTAACGGCGAAGGAACTCGAGGAGCACTACGGGGAGCACGCAGCCGAAGTGCTGCGCGTCAAACCCGGCATCACCGGCCTTTGGCAGATATCAGGACGAAACCATCTCAGCTACGGGCAGCGCCTGCGGTTGGATCTCTGTCTGGTCAGACACTATTCCCCGAAGTTGTATTTCCAGATCCTGCTCCGGACGATCCCGCGTGTGCTCAGCGGCGCCGGGGCCGGCTAGAATCACTGCGCCGCTATCGCCATCGTGGTGGTGTCCGGCGATGTAATCCCGCCCACCTGAAACTGAAGCGGCAGCGTGTCGCCGCTCCCCGCGGCTGAGGGAACAATGGCGTTCACCTGGTACACTCCGACAAAATCGGGGGAAATGCCCGCGAAGAGAAACGGCGCGGTCATTCCGTTGACAAGGATCACCGGCGGAGTGATGACATTGCGGAGTTTGTCGCGGGAATTGGTCCCGTTGGCCAGGGGGGAATCGAGCGCGCCCAGGCCGGTGCCGAGAATGATCATGAAATCCCCAGGCTTTGCCGGACGGCTGGTGAAGGGCGGCAGCGCGCCCGGCGGCAGGGCCAGCGTGCCGTCGGGATTGATCGCAATCGCCTTGTTGTTGACGGCATAGATGCCCGGCGAAAACGGCCCGATGGGAACCTGCTTCGGAGCGGAAGAGACGCCATTCGCTGTCACTACCACCGTTGCCGTTCCTTGCGTGACGCCATCCGGAAGAGTATTCCAGGGCAGTTGGGCATTGATGAGATTCGGAGAAACGTAACTCAACGGCGCCGGAATGTTGTTGAACGTCACGGTTACGTTCGCCAGCGAAGTGGATAGGGGGATGGAGTCGGGCTGTGCAATCGTGGAAGCGAGATTGCTCCCGAAGACGGAAACCAGGGAACCTTGCGTAACCACTTGCCCTATCACAAAACTGGCTGAATTCAGCACACCACCATCGGCGACGTCCGGAGTTTGCGCGGAAGCACAAGCCGCGAACAGAAACAAAGAGATTGTTCGGCGAGCCCAGACCATAATGCTCTCATGCTACGGCAGAATACTTCACGCTGCAAGGGGGTACTGCGTTGCACTTAGCGGGCGCCGTTCCCTTTTCGGATCTGCTCCAGCGTCTCCTTCACTTCCGCGTGCTTTCCTCCATCCCGGTCCACGGCCTCTTTTGCCGCGCTCAAGGCCTCGGCATGGCGGCCTGCCGATTCGAGCATGCGGGCCAGCATCCAGCGAGGTTTGAACCAGTTCGGAGCGTATGCAATGGCGGATCGCAAACTTCGCTCGGCGTCGCCAAAGTCGTTCACCTGAGCGTATACGCCCGCGAGATGGTAATAGGAGATTTGCTTTTCCTCCCCGGAGTGCGCCGAGCGAATCCCGGCCTGCACGGCTTCCTGAAAGGCCTTCACCGCGGCCATGAGATTCCGCTGTTTGCGCCCGAGAGCGGACATATTCCGGGAATAGTAGAGATCCGAGGTCACGCCAGGCGGCTGCCAGCGCCGCGAACGGTCGTACAGGCCGGCCGCGCCCATGATGTCGTTTGCTTCGAGGCGTGCCTTCACGCGCGCCAGCAACACGTCTCCCGCGCACAACCGGACGGCAAAGACGGCAAAGAACAGACTCAGCGCAACGCCCCCCAACACAAGCCACCAGCGGGGACCGCGGAGGGAGGGCTCCGCGCGCGGCTCGAACCCGGACGCAAGCAGCATGACGGCTGTGACGAAGCAGAACAACGCCGTCGTCAGCACGAAGGAGTTGAATTGCAGGCTCACCAATCCGCCGAGAAACGCCGCTCCCAGACCGGCATCCTTTCGACGCCCCAGGGCCTTCCATGCCGCAATCGATGTCCACCCGCAAAACCCCATCAGCAGCAACATGGCGCCGGCGCCTTTGCTCACCAGTTCATCGATGAAGATGTTGTGCGGAGACTCGTGATAGAAATCCGGATAGGCGCGAGCGAGTTCGAGAGATTGGAACCGGGCAAATTCCGTTGTGAATGTTTCCGGCCCCCAACCCCGCAACGAACGGTCCCGCGCCATGCGAAGCGAGTCACGCCACAGCAGGAGACGCGCGCCGCCCATCGGATCCTCGACATACCAGCGCGTGCGGCCGCGCAGCTTCAAACCCCAGGGGGAATAGTAGAACCAGCCAAGCCCCACCGCGAGCAGGCCAATCGCGGCAGCGGCGTGCCGCATGCTGGGACGCCGGCGGACGATGAGGAGAATTGCGCCAACCGCAACCCCGAGAATCGCCGAACGAGTTCCGGAAAGCAGCACGGCAAAGCTGCCGGCAGCCGCCGCCAACGCGCCGGCGAGCCGCCACACACGGCTCTGCTCCCTCACAATGAGCGAACCGCCCAGGAACACCACGAAGACCAGATAGCAGCCGAGGTAATCCGCATGTCCGATGGTCCCCGGCGGTCTCACGATAGTCCATACTCCTTCGCCAATGTGGTAAGCGGCCGAGGGCAGCAGCGGGTCCCACCCGAAGTACTGAAGCACGGCATAGGCGGCAATGATCGCGCCGGAAATGGCCACGGCGCGCAGCGTATGCCGGAGGTTGAGGCGCTTTGCCGCCAGTTCCGCCGCAACCAAAAACACTGCCGTGAGCAGTGCGAGTTGCGTCACCAGCCCGAAACGCCTCCAATTGCCGCCGCTGAAGGACAGTGCCGCCATGGGCGAAGCGGCAGTGGCAGTGAGGGTGATCACCGCCTGCGCGGCCAGCAGAAGAGCCAGTATGCGCCCGCGTGGCGAGTTCCAAAGCGCCCGCAGCGCGCGTGAATCGCGGACAGCCGGCAGACAGGCAATCGAGGTGAGCCCCAGCAACGTCACTACTTTCGGCGTGATGTCGAAATAAAAAAACCAAAAAGGAAGTGCTAGGATTGGGATCAGCACGGCAAGTAGAGGGAGCAGGAGTGTCATCTTTACGCACCCAGCGGGAACCGGCGCCGACTTTCGACGCGGTCGAGTATGTCCTCTATCTTCGCAGACGCTACCGCTTCGTGGTCTTGACGTGCGCCATCGCGGCGGCTGCCGCGCTGCTGGGAAGCCTGTTCCTTCCGAAGCGCTACACGTCCATGGCCAGTATTCTCATCGAACCTCCGGCCGGCAGTGATCCGCGCACCTTTACCGCCATCAGTCCGATTTACCTCGAGTCACTCAAGACCTACGAAGTTTTCGCCACCAGCGACAGCCTCTTCCTGCGCGCCCTCGACCGCTTCCATCTGCGTGACCGGGCCACGCCGCTTGAAACGCTCAAGGCGCGGGTTCTCAAGGTGAGCAAACTGCGGGACACCAAGGTGCTACAGATCAGCGTGACGCTGCCGGATCCCAAGCAAGCGCAGGCGATGGCGCAGTTTCTCGCCGAGGAAACCGTGAAGCTGAGTTCCACCGTGACGCGGGAAACGGGACGCGATCTGATGGAGGACGTACAGCGGCAAGTGGAGGCGGCGCGGGCCAAACTCGAGCAGTTGCAGGCGGAGTGGTCCAGGGCGATGACGGACCAACCCGTCGAGGCGCTTCGCACGGAGGTGGATTCCATGGTGGAATTGCAGTACCGCTTACGGCGGAATCTTTCCGAAGCCGAGGCCAGCGCCGCGGAGAACGAATCCAAGGCCAAGCCATCCGGTCACGCCGAATCCAGTTTCGAAAAAGACAACCGGGAATTTGCTCAACGCGAGGGGGCGGCGATGCGGGCGCGTGCGGCGCTACTTTCCGGGCAGATCGCAGACCTGGACCGGGCAGTGGCTGCAAGAAGCAAGCTGCTGGCGGAACGTTCCGCCCTGCTCCAGAAGCTCGAGGCCAACCGCAAGGATGCGCAATCGGACTATGATGCCGCAGTCCGGCGCGGGCAAGACATCCGCTCTTCCGTCGGAAATAGCGGGGAACGGCTGAAGATCATCGACCCCGGTATCGTCCCGGAGAGGCCCAGTGAGCCGCGCATCCTGCTGAATGTGGTTATTGCGTTCGGTCTTGCGCTAACCGGCGCGATTGTCTTCCTGAGCCTGGGCTTCAGTCTACGTCCATGAGGCGCTTCTCTTCCTCCGGCGCCGCCGCAGCGATTGCTTTTTATGCCGCTGGAGTTGCCCTCATACCCAATCCCCTGATTGCCGTGGCTATGGTGACCCCGCTCCTGCTGGCTCCCGCCTGCCTGTTTCTCCTCGCTGGAGCCAACCGCTGGCTGGCCGGCTTCCTGGGCGCGGTGATGCTTCTGCCGCCTCTGCCGGTTGCTCTCGGAAACACGGGACCCCATCCGGCGCTTGCGCTGGCCGCGGCCGGAACTGGAATCGGCGTCCTGAGGATTCGCGAATGGCGTCCGCGGCTCGATTCCCTCAGCGCGTCCCTGCTGTTGCTGTTCCTTCTTCTTCTGGCAAGCGTCGCGCCGGCGGCCATCGATTCCGGCGCCGCCGTGGGCGCCGGGAGCCTGGCCAGGGTGCTCCTGTTCGGCATTTCCGTCTATGTCTACTTCTATTGCGTACACGGCCCGGGAGCGCGCATTCCCATTCGCCCCTCCACCGCCATCCGGTGGCTGACTGCCGCCGCTGTCTTTGCCGCGGCGTTTGCCTGCTTCGATTTCTACTGTCAGCTTCCGGCTCCCGCCGGCTATGGCCCACAATTCATATGGCTCGATAGCGGCGTCTACCGCCGCGCGCAGGGCCTGTTCTATGAAGCAAGCACGCTGGGCAATTTCTGCGCCTACTTCCTCGTGATGATCGCGGTCATCGTCACGGGTCCGCGCGAGTGGCGGTTCCTTCCACGGTCGATACTCCCGCTGGCGGGCGGGGTTCTTTCCGCAGCTCTGGTTTTTTCCTTCTCTCGCGGCTCGATTGTCTGTCTGGCTGCCGCGCTGGCAACTTTGCTCTACCTCCACCGCGGGCGGTATAAAGTTCGCCACTGGCTGCTTGTGATCGGGACTACTCTGGCCATAGGCATCGCCGCTGTATTCTTCTTTTTCCCCTCGTTCGGGGAACTCTACTGGGCGCGGATCCGGGGCTCGCTCGAATTCTTTCTCACCGATCCCAACGGTATCCTCTCAGGGCGTCTTTCCAACTGGCGAGCGCTAGCGGACCTGTTGCGGGACAACCCGTGGTATCTGCTTACCGGCGCGGGTTACAAGACTCTTCCCTACTCGCAGCTTCCCGGCCGCCCTCTGGTGGTGGACAACATGTACTTAAGCCTGCTTGCGGAAACAGGCATCGCCGGACTTGCCGCCTTCCTCGCGATGAATTATCAGATCGTACGCAAAGCCTATCGCATTGCCACTCGAAGCCTCCAGCCGGATGCGGCGTTCTTTGGAACCTGGATCTGCTGCTTCTGGGTTGGCGAATTGGCGCAGATGCTTTCCGGCGATCTCTTCACCTACTGGCGTGTACTTCCCATCTACTTCTGGACGCTCGCCATGGCAGTGCGCCTGGACTCCGCGTATGAACGTACTCTTCGTTGACCAGTTCGGGGAATTGGGAGGGGCCCAGCGATGTTTACTGGATTTGATCCCCGCGGTGCGGGAGCGTGGTTGGCGCGCGAGCGCCGCGGTTCCTTCCGAGGGCGAGTTGGCCCAATGCCTGGGTTCTCTCGGTGTCGAGGTGAGCCTTCTTCCTCCGGCGCGCTATGAATCCGGGCGCAAGCCGCCTGGTGACGCGTTACGATTCGCCCGCGCGCTACCCGTGCTGGCAAGGCAGATATCCGGCCTGTGCTCCCGCTACTCGGCGAATCTGCTGTACGTCAATGGTCCACGGCTTCTGCCCGCGGCTGCCCTCGCGCATTCGAGAATACCGGTTCTCTTCCACGCCCACAGCTATCTCCCGCATGGTCTATCGCGTACTCTGGCGCGCTGGGCTTTGCGCCGCTGCAACGCGACGGTGATCGGGGTCTCGCGCTTCGTGTCCTCGTATGTCGCGGGCGCCGTTGCGGCGGACCGGCTGTTCGTCATCCCCAACGGTGCGGCCCGTCTGCAATGCCCGCGGCGCGCGGCGGATGGCGTTTGCGCGGGAGTGATCGGAAGAATCGCTCCGGAAAAAGGGCAACTCGAATTTGTCCATGCCGCGCGAATCGTGCGGGAGCAGATTCCAGAGTGCCGTTTCCTGATCTGCGGCGCTCCGCTGATTGCTCCGGGAGACTACGCCGCCCGCGTCCAACTCGCAGCGAGAGGCCTACCCATGGATTTCCGCTCCTGGCAGCAGGACATCGGTCCAGTCCTCTCCGAACTCGACTTGCTGGTGGTCCCCTCGACCGGCGCGGAGGGGTTCGGGCGCGTCATTATTGAAGGCTTTTCCGCCGGCGTGCCCGTGCTTGCCTTCCGCTCCGGCGGCATTCCCGAAATCATCGAAGACGGAAAAACCGGCTACCTCGCCGAAAGGAAGACTCCGGAATCACTGGCGCAGTACATGATCGCCATTCTTCGCGATGAGGAGAGCCGCAAGGCGGTGGCGCGAAACGCGTTTTCCCAGTGGCAGGAGCATTACACGCTAGCGCGATATCGCGAGCGAATCACGGCCGTGATGGCTCTTGCAGCAGGCATCGAAACGCCAGGGCAGCCAGCAGAGCCATTGCGGCTGAGGTAAACAGCACGGGCACATAGCCAACCCTCGTGATCACAGCGCCGGCGATGGCCGCCGCGATAGCTTGCGAGCCGGACAGGAATACGAAATTCAGCGCCGACGCTCCGTTGCGCTGCTCCTCCTTGACCCGGCTCATCAGCAGGCTGTAGGCGCCGGGTTCGCTCATGTACTGGAACGATACGTAGAGCGCATAGAACCACCCCGCTACCGCCGGCGCAGCGGATCCGAGCCCCGCCAGCGCCAGTCCTGTGGCCGCCTGCGTCAGGGCTATCCCAGCCACTAATCCGATACGCCGGAACACGAGGGGAGCCAGCAGCACCGCCGCGACTTGCGCCAGTTGCGAGGAGGAAAAGATGAGTCCCATGCGTTCCACGCTGAAGTCCAGGGACTTCGTGAAAAACACATTGAAGAACGGATTGAATGCGCCGGTGGCCAGCCCCCACAACGTAAGCGCGGCAAGAAACCGCGCCAGGAACGGATTCCAACTGTATGCGCGCGCTTTGCTTTCCAGGCGGGCGCCGAGTTCCAGACGGGCCAACGGTACGAGGGCTATTGGCGCCAGCGCGCAGGCCGCGTACAAAGCATTCTCCATCGAGTGCGCAATGGATGGGAGGCGGCCGCCAACCACCCCGGCAACGGCTCCTAATGCGATTCCCAATGAAAACACGAGGCTGAAGGCAAACGGGCGGCTTCGTTCCGTTGTGAGCCGCGCCACAACTGGCGAGAGGCACACTGCCCAGAAGGAAACGAATGCGCCGGCCAGGCTGGCGGTAGCCAGCAGCAGTGCCTTGCCGGTCACGACAACTCGCAGCGCCGAAACCACGGAGGTAGCGCCCACTCCCCACATCAGACAGCGGCGCAGTCCGATTCTCGAAGCAAGCCATCCCGCCGTCAGGCTGCCCGCCATCGTGCCTGCCGTCATCGCTCCGCTCACCGCGCCAATGAAGTCTTCCTGAAATCCGATGCGCAGCAGATGCAGGTTATAAAGCAGGAAGAAAATGAACAAGCCCAGGTTGTACAGAAGTCCCGCCGCAAGAAATCGCCAAAAGGGAGCGGGAAGTTCGCGCTCCTCCATCCACCAGAGAAACGCGCATCCCATGGAAGGCAGCAGCAGCCGCGCATGGTGCGCGAATCTGCGGGCGGCGTGCAGCGCATATCTCCACGTCCGGCGCAGGCGCAGCCGCCGGGTCATTTCCGAGTCCGGAACATGCACCGCGTCCACGGGTCCGGGAGCTTTCATGGGAATCAGCCTGCGGCGGAAAATGGCATGCCGGTCTTTCGTGGAATGGAGCAGGCTCAGATGCAGCCACAACTCATCCTTGTTGGGGTGAAACGGCGCCTCGAGGGGCGAGTGTCCCCACCGCGTGAACCATTTCCCGACCGCAGCGGGCAGCCGCGCGGTTTCCTCCAGCGCCGGCTCGGGCAGCCGGCATCCGAACCAATGCGCGGCCAGGCGGAAACAAATGGCCTCGATGCGGCGCAATTCATCGTCATGCAGCGCTCTCCATTGCGCCCAGAAATCCGCGTCGTGATGCCGGTCCAGGAACCAGGCAATCTCATAGATGCTCGCCGGACGCGCATCGCCGCGGAGCAGGTGCCGCAGGGCGTGCAAGCACGCGTAACCGAGCGAGTCGGCGGAACAGAGGGATGGAAACCTCTGCCCCTCCAGCCGGCGGTATTCGCGCCGCTCCCAGAATGCTTCCAGCCGCTGCGGGCCGAAGCGCTCGGTTTCGTAATCCCAGAACCGGAAATGCAGATCAATGGCCGTCGGAATCTCCGTGTCGAAAAAGTCTCCCCGCCAATGCCATCCGGTCTTGCGGATCATGGAAGGGAGGTGGTCCGTCGGGAGGCCATCCATGCGGCCCAGTGGTTCATACCCCATCGCCAGCACGGCGTCGCGCGCGCCCGGCAGCCATTGCCGAGGACAGTAGAGATCGAGATCGTACTGTGTACGGAGCCTCGCGTCCGCGGTGAACCAGGGCCAATGCGCGAAGCCTTTCAGGACGAGGTGTTCCATACCTTGCTGTTCAAACCGTGCGGCCAGTTCCTGATACAGCGCGATCTGCTTCTCGAAACGCACACAGTTCGCAGCCGCATTGCGCGCCAGCCGTTCACGGATCGCCTGCGGGCATCGCCGCCCATCGAGTCTTCCGGCCCATGCCAGCGTCAACTGGTTGCGGTCGCAATAGCCGAGGGCCTCATTCCAACCATGTTCATCCAACCGCTCGAGACTACTCTCGGAGCCATCGAAGCGAAGCGTTTCGAGAACCGCGGCCGGACCTGGTGGAAGAGAACGCCGCATCGGTTCTACAGGCGGCATCCCTGTTGCAGCAGGGATTCCAGACAGTCCACGGCGGAATCGAGTTCGCCGTAGCAGAGTTCCAGTACAGGCAGGGAAAGCAGCCGCCGCAGAGATTGCCGCTGCTCTTCGCGTGTGGTCTCACGCCCGTAGCAGATCACGCTTTCCATTTGCCGAAAAGCCTCCTCCCTTGAAAATGGGCGAAGGCTCGCCGGCCCCCCGCGTCCGCGGCTGAGGAAAACGACATGCTCCACCGCGGCGCGCGGCGCGATCCTGAACCCGACAGTATCGAGTTCGATCGCCCTCTTTCCGTTCGGCTGCAACCCGCACTGGAGGGCTGGCAACTCCGGAAACAAAGCCGTTGCCGAAGGCCGCAACCGGACGCGGTAGGGATTGCCGGTAATGGTGTGGTCCTCGGAGGCCCTGACCAGAAAGCTGCCGTCGTCGCAGATGAAAGTCCAACCGCGCTTCGCACAGGCATAGGCCAGAGTGGATTTCCCCGCTTCCGATGCCCCGCAAAGCAGCACGCCGTGTCCGTTGTATGCCACGCAAGCGCCGTGAATACCGGTGAAATACCGCTCACACACGAGAGAATAACCGTGACTTTCGAGGAAGAAATAGCGCAGGAAGGAAGGGTCCTCGAGAACGCGGGGAGTGAGCCAGCAATAGCCGAACCCTGCCTCGAAGTCGCACACTCCGAAATGCTGGGCGTCGCTGCTGATGGTCAACAAGTGACGGCGCGACCGGACAACCGGTTCACTGGGAAACGCCGCCGCGCCGCCCGCGATCCCTACGTGCAGTTCGAGTGGCTCTTCCGCGCGCCAGGCGGAAAATCTGCCCCAACTCTCCCCGGCCAATTCCAGAATCCGTTCAGAATTCGTACACACCCGTAACGGGAATCCGTAGGGAAAGTACAATGCCTCATGCGGCATCGGCGCTTCATGCAGCAGCGGATCGCGCGCAAGCAGCGCGGAAATTACCTCTTGGTGTTCCATGGATGGATTTTCACCAGCGCCCCGGAAAGTTGTTGCTCCGATTGTATCACCCGGCCCGCGCTGAGCGTCCTCTGCAATCCTGTTACACTTCTTCGTCATGCGCGCCGCCATCGTTCACTACTGGCTGCTCCAAATGCGCGGAGGCGAAAAAGTGGTGGAGGCGCTGTGCCGGCTGTTGCCGGAAGCCGATCTCTTCACCCTGTTCTATGACCCCGGCAGCGTCTCGCCATTGATTCGCTCGAGACATGTCACTGCGTCCTTTTTGAACCCCTTGCGAAGACACTACCGCTCGCTGCTTCCCCTCATGCCCATGGCTCTCGAGCATCTGGATTTGCGCGCCTATGACCTGGTCATCAGCAGTGAATCCGGCCCCGCCAAAGGAGTCCTCACCCGCTCCTCGGCGCGTCACATCTGTTATTGCCACACTCCCATGCGCTACCTCTGGGATCTGTACCCGGATTACCTGCATGAATGGACCGGGAGCCGGCTGAAGCGCGCGGCGTTTGCCGCATTTTCCAACTATCTCCGCCTTTGGGATCTGGCCTCCGCGGCGCGCGTCGACCAGTTTCTGGCCAACAGCGCCAACGTGCAGCGCCGGATTCTCAAGGCCTACCGCCGCGACTCGACGATCGTCCATCCGCCGGTCGATGTCGACACTTTCTATTGGCGTCCCCATCAGGATTACTACCTGGCCGTCTCGGAACTCGTCCCCTACAAACGCCTTCATCTCGCCATCGCCGTTTGCTCGCGAACCGGACGGCGCCTGCGGATCGCCGGCGTTGGCCCCGAGTACAGGAATCTCAAACGCGCGGCCGGCCCCGGCGTCGAGTTCCTCGGCCGCGTCTCCGACAGCGACCTGCGCGAACTCTATGCGCACAGCCGCGCCCTCGTTCAACCCGGAGAAGAGGATTTCGGTATGGCCGCGGTCGAGTCCCTGGCCAGCGGAAAACCGGTGATCGCTCTCGGCCGCGGCGGGGTGCTCGAAATCGCCACGGCTCCGCTTTCCGGCTTCTTCTTCAGTGAACCCTCAGAGGATGCGCTCGAGGCCGCCTTTCGCCAGTTCGAACTGTCTGAATCATCGATAGCGTCGGGGCCTTTGCAGACCTGCGCCTCACGTTTCTCGCAAGCGGCATTCGCCGCGAACATGACACGCATTCTGCAATCCGGCTGAGGTTCGCTTACTGCCCGCCTTTGTACACCACGCCGTCCTTCATCACAAAAACCACGCGCTTCATTGCCGTGATGTCGTCCGCCGGATTTCCCTCCACCGCGGTTACATCCGCCAGTTTCCCCGCCTCGAGGGATCCCACGCGATCCTGCCAGCCCATGAGTTCGGCCGCGACACTGGTTGCCGAGCGGAGGGCCTCGAGCGGCTTCATTCCATAGCGCACCATGTAGGCGAACTCCTGTCCGGCATTCTCCTGGTGGCCGTCCAGGTCCGTGCCGAAAGCAATCTTGACAGACAGTTTCAAGGCACGCTGAAACGCCTCTCTGTGTTTCGCGGTGGTCCCCTCCATCAGGCGCCGCCGCTCAGGAGACACCGGCGAGCCGTCCAGGAACTGCATGTACGCCATTAAGGTCGGGACCCAATACACTCCCTTCTCCGCCATCATCCGGAACGTCGCATCGTCGAGATAGATTCCGTGTTCGAGGGAAGACACTCCGCCCCGAATCGCCGTCTGCGCCGCGCCGCTGTTGTAGACATGGGCCGCTACCTTCGCGCCCACCTTGCCTGCCTCCTCCACGATCGTCCGGATTTCCTCGAGGGAGAAGGTGGGCCACGCCGTCAACTGATCCGGACTTCCCCCGCCGCGCCGCCGGTGATCGGCGTAGATCTTGATGAGGTCCGCGCCATTGGCCAATTGCTCCCGCACAGCTTTGCGCACTCCGTCCACTCCATCGGCAAGCTGTGCCCCATGCGGGATGTTCACGTCGGGCGAGTATCCGTAAGGCGAGTATCCGCCGGTGATGCTCAGCGCCCGCGTGGCGCACTGCATTCGCGGGCCGATGACCAGACCGTCACGGATGGCGTCGCGGAGCGCGACATCTCCATACCAGGCGCCTTCCGTCTCCAGATCGCGTATCGAGGTGAAACCCGCCAGCAGCGTCTTCCGCGCGGAAACCGTCGCCCAGATCGCGCGGTATTGCAGGGATTTCCTGAGTAGCGCGTCATCATACGGCACACCGTAGAGAAACATGTGCGTATGGCAGTCGATCAGCCCCGGCATGACAGTGGCCCGGCTCAGGTCCACCACCTTCGCTCCCTCGGGAATCGCCACGTTCCTACCCGCCGCCCGGATGCGATTCCCTTCCACCACGACGACGGCGTTCTCCACAAGAGCCAGGTTCTTTCCATCAAAGAGCCTGCCGCAACGGATTGCGGTCACCTGCGGCGATTGCGCCCCGGCGGCGGCGGCCGCCAGCAGCGCCGTCATCCACACCTTCCATCCGCGCATACGTTCTCCTCTCCCCAAACTATCCTCTCATTGCCGCAACTCCGCTAAAATGGCCTTTCTCATGGAACGCAGACACTTTCTCTCGACGCCACTCACCGCCGCCATGATGCAATCGGACCCCGCACTCGAGCGCGAGTACGAATCCGGCGGCACCGGATCCACGGCTTATTCTTCAACGGTCACCATCGAGCGCGCCCAATCCGGCAAGCCACACCGCGGAAAAGTGCTCGCCGCCATTCAACCTCACTGTGATGACGTCCCGATTTTCGCCGGAGGCACTGTTCTCAAACTGCTCGACGAAGGCTACACAGGCTATCTGATCACCATGTCGAATGATTCCATGGCAGGCACGGGCGCATCCATCGGAGACATCGTGCTCAAGAACGAGAACGACACGAAGGAAATGGCCCGCCGCCTCGGGCTGAAGGAAGCCTTTTTCCTCAATTATCCGAACCACAACATGGACGCCTGGCCGCTGGTGGAGATCCGCGCCCGGCTCGTATTTCTGTTCCGGCTACTTAAGGTGGACACCCTGATCGTCTACGACCCTTCGTCGCTTTACGAAAGGAACCCGGACCACTACATCACCGCCCGCGCCGTCGAGTCCGCCGCATGGATGGCCGCTTCCCCATGGGACTATCCGGAACACTTCCGCGCGGGTCTCACCGCCCACGGCCCCTCGGAGCGCTACTACTTCGCGCGCGGGCCGCAAATCGTGAACCGCGTGGTCGACATCACTCCTTATTTCGAGCGCAAGGCGCAGGCCAACCTCGCCAACGTCACCCAGGGTCCTGCCGGGAACAACGGGGCCGAACTCCGCCGCCGCCTCGCGGCCCAGGGTAAGAAACTCCCCATCCTCGGCAATGACGACCAGGCCGCAAACCGCGCCTATACGGAACATTTCGCTCTCTCGCGCGACCGCATCCGCGGCAAAGCTCACAACCTGCAATACGTCGAGTTCTTCCACTACATCGGACCCGATTCCTCGCCCGTGGAATCCTACGTCAGCCGCAACGCTGTTCCGCTATAAACCGCGCCGCCATAATAAAAGAAACGAATGATCCGCAACCACCAATATGTTCGCCACCTGTTGACGCTCTCAACCGGCGCGCCCGCTACTGCTCACGGCTGGGTGAAAACCCGCCGGGACAGCAAGGGAGTCCATTTCATCCAGATCAACGACGGCTCCTGCTTTGCCGATCTGCAAGTCGTGTTCGAGGCGGGCGAGATCGAGGAAGAAGTGATTTCGAAAGTCACCACCGGAGCCTGCGTTCGCGTTTCGGGAACGATGGTGGCATCGCCCGGCAAGGGCCAGTCCGTCGAGTTGCGCGGCCAGTCGCTGGAACTGCTCGGCGCGGCCCCCCCGGAAACCTACCCCCTTCAGAAGAAGAAGCACACCCTCGAGACGCTCCGCGAATTCGGCCACTTCCGCACCCGCAGCAACACCTTCGGCGCCGTCTTCCGCGTCCGCAACGCGCTCTCCTTCGCGATTCACAGGTTTTTCCAGGAGAACGGCTTCCTCTACGTCCACACGCCCATCCTCACCACCTCGGACGCCGAGGGAGCGGGGGCCATGTTCCAGGTGACAACGCTCGATCTCATGAACCTGCCGAGGAAGCCCCAATCAAGCGCCATCGATTTTTCCACGGACTTCTTCTCCAACCCGGCCTATCTCACCGTCAGCGGACAACTGGAAGCCGAGATCTTCGCTCTGGCGTTCACCAACGTCTATACCTTCGGCCCCACCTTCCGCGCTGAAAACTCCAACACGCCGCGCCACCTTGCCGAATTCTGGATGATCGAGCCTGAGATGGCCTTCTGCGACATCGACGGAAACCAGGAACTTGCCGAAGCGTTCTTAAAGTACCTGATCACCTACCTGATGGACCACTGCCGGCAGGACCTCGAATTCTTCAACCTGCGCTATGAACCCAACCTGCTCGCAACCCTCGATAACGTCGCATCGAACGAATTTGCCCGCATCCCCTATTCCGAGGCCGTCCGTATCCTCGAACAATCCGGACGCCCCTGGGAGTTCCCTGTTTACTGGGGCGCCGACCTGCAAAGCGAACATGAGCGCTACCTCACCGAGGTGACCTTCCAAAAGCCGGTGATCGTCACCGACTACCCGAAGACCATCAAAGCCTTTTACATGCGCGCCAACGACGATGGCAGGACGGTGCGCGCCATGGACGTATTAGCTCCAGGCATTGGAGAAATCATCGGCGGGAGCCAGCGCGAAGAGCGGCTCGATGTACTGCGCGAGAAGATCCGCGAGCACAATCTCCCGGAAGAACACTACTGGTGGTACCTCGATCTCCGCCGCCATGGTTCAGCGCCGCACGCCGGATTCGGCCTCGGCTTCGAGCGCCTCATGATGTACGTCACGGGAATGAAGAATATCCGCGACGTGATCCCGTTTCCTCGCACGCCCGGCCATGCGGAATTCTGACGCCAGGCCAGAGCCTTACCCTAGCCCTAAGAAAACTTCTGTTCCGGTACTAAGACCTTTCTGGTTCTCTGGCGCAATTCCTAAGGTTGCTGCAAACTGAGACTTCAGTAAATCTGCCATGTCCTCCACCTCGGGGAGTTCCCCCCGCCAGGAACACGCCCGCACCGGAGCGCTGCATCGTATTGCCACGCTCGCCGGACGGCTGCTGGAAGCGCCCGTCGTCGCCGTGTTCGCCTGCGAACCACCGCGCTTGTTTCTACGGACCAGTTTCGGACCCGTCCCGCGCCTGGAACAGGACCTGCGAGTCCTGGCGTGGGAACTGCACCCCGCGCTGGCGGAGAACGGGGCGAAGTTGATCCCGGACGCGCAGGCGGACGCCCGGCTTGCCGCCAGAGTGACGTCCGTGCGATTTTGCCTGGCCGTCCCCATCGCGGCGCCGGATGACTCATTGGCAGGGATGCTGCTTGCCGTCGACACCCGGCCGCGCACCATTCCTGATTCGCAAATGAGCCACATCCTCGATCTCGCCGCGCTTGCCGGAAACGAATTCGAACTCGGCCGCGGCAACAATCAGGACCAATTGGCCGAACGCCGTAAAACGCAGGAGCAGTTCCTGGAAAAGAGCCTGGAACTTGCCAAATTCAGCGAAGACCTCCGCCAACTTCACCGCCTGAGCACGACGAACTACGAATCCCTGGAAGATTTGTTTGCTGACTATCTGGAGACCGGGCGGGCCATCTTCGGTCTCTCCTACGGCATTGTCAGCCAGGTACGCGGCCGCTATGCCGCCGTGCGCGCCGTTCGAAGCGACTTCCCTTCCCTCCGGCCCGGCATGACTTTCGAATTGAACCGCGTGCATTGCGGAGCCGTCTGCGAGGACCGTGCTACCGTAGCCGCCGCCTCGGTTGGGGACGATGCCCGTCTCGCCGGCCGGCCCCACTACGGTCCCTCGCGGCAGGCCTCCTACATCGGTACGCCGGTTCTGGTGGATGGAGAGATCTTCGGGGTGCTGAGCTTCTCCTCCCCTCACCCTCGCTGGCGTCCCTACACGGCCCATGAAGTCGAAATCATCGAACTGATGGCGAAAAGCATTGGCCGGTCGATTCTCGAAGGCCGCATGCAACAGGCGCGCGAGCGGGCGGAAGTTCTGGAACACGACCGCAGTCACGTCCTGGAACTGGTTGCCAAGGACCAGCCGCTTGAAAACGTTCTTCGCCAGATTGTCCACATGGTCGAGCGCCAGTCGCCAAGCCTTGCCGGAGCCATCCTGCTGGCCCGCGGGGGAAAGCTGTATTGCGAAACCGCGCCTGGAATGCCCGAGTCGTTCCAACGCCGAATGCAGGGTATTCCCATCCCCGCCGCCGGCGGCTGCTGTCTGTCGCCGGCTTACACCCGCCGCACGGCGATCTTCGACCAGGTGGGCCCCGCATGTCCGAAAGATGAGCCCTGGGCATTCGTGCATGAGTTCTGCTGGCAGGCATGCGGAGCCGCTCCCATCCTTTCCGGCTCCGGCGACCTGATGGGGATCCTCACCGTGTACTGGAAAGTCGCCATTCAGCCGCGCCACGTGGATGCCGATTTGCTCGAGATGGCGGCATCACTCGCCGCCATCGCCATCGAGCATCGCAACCTGACGGACCGGCTGGCGTACCATGCCCATCACGATGTCCTCACCGGCCTGCCGAACCGCAATCTGCTCACGCAGGCCCTCGAGGAGAAGATCGCTCGAGCCCGCCAGAGCGGCGGGATCCTCGGCGTTCTCTTCATCGACCTCGACCGCTTCAAGCAGATCAACGATCATCTGGGCCATACAGCCGGGGACAGCGTCCTGCGCGAGGTTGCCGGCCGCATCCGCGCCTGTCTCGGCAACGGAGAGTTCGCCGCCCGCCTCGGCGGGGATGAGTTCGTCGCCGTGCTCTCGCACGACGGGGATCAGTCCGGTATTCTCGACCGCTCGCGCGAGATCCTGGAAGCGCTTCGGGCTCCCATTTCCAGCCCCAGCCATTCGCAGCCAATCTACGTAACAGCCAGCATCGGTCTCAGCATCTTCCCGCACAATGGGGACACCGCCGAAAGCCTCCTCGGCGGGGCCGACCTCGCCATGTACCAGGCCAAGAATACCGGCAGGAACGATGTTTGCAGCTTTGCTCCCGGCCGGGAAGGCGTCCGCGCCGCCCGTCTCGCCATGGAGCATTCCCTTCGCCTCGCCATAGATGAAGGCCAACTCCACCTCAGCTTCCAGCCCATCGTCGACATTCGCGGGGGTGATGGCGTTTCGCTCGATGCTTTCGAAGTGCTGCTTTCGTGGCGCCACCCCACGATGGGCCGCATCTCTCCATCCCAGTTCATCCCGGTGGCGGAAGAGTGCGGCCTCATCGGTCCCATTGGGGCGTGGGTTTTGCGCCACGCCTGCCGCCGCCACTCCGGTCTCCTTCGCGCCGGACTTCCACCCGTGCGCCTCTGCGTGAATGTGTCCGCCATCCAGTTTGCCCGCCCGGATTTTGTCGACACCGTCCTCGCGGCCCTCGAGGAGAGCGGCATGGAGAGCCGGTTCCTGCAACTGGAGCTTACCGAGAGCGCCATCATGGAAAACGTCGAGACCGCCATGCCGAAGCTGGACCGGCTGCGTGAACTCGGCGTCCGGCTCGCTCTGGACGACTTCGGCACAGGCTATTCCTCGCTCAGTTACTTGCGCTGGATCCCCGTGGATTGCCTCAAGATCGATCAGTCCTTCATCGCCGAGATCAGCTCTTCCGCCGGATCGCTCGCCCTGGTGCAGACGATACTCGCCCTGGCCCATAACATGGGGCTAACCGTCGTCGCTGAGGGAGTGGAAAGCGAAAGCCAGCTCGAGTTGTTGCGCGGCATTGCCTGCGACAAAGCCCAAGGCCACCTCTTCGGCGTTTCCCTGCCGGCTGAGGAAATGGAACACTGGCTTACGGAAAACACACCCCCGCCCGCCGGCGCTTCGCCTTCACCATGAAGCGATTCCTCTCCCTTTCCCGTGCGTTACAATAGCGGTTTCCTATGGACCTTGAAATCCGGCAGCGAGAAAAAGACGGCGTGATCCTCCTTGATCTGAAAGGCCGGCTGGTGGTTGGCGACGCGCAGGGGCAACTTCGGGAGAAGATCACCCAGCTCTTCGCCGCCGGATACAAAAACGTGGTGCTCAATCTGGCCGGCGTCGACTACATCGACAGTACGGGTCTGGGAACAATGGTCATCTGTTACACCAGCGCCAAGAAGGCGGGCGGGATGGTGAAACTCCTCAACCTCAGCCGCCGCAACGTGGAACTGCTCGTCCTCACCAAGCTCACCACCGTCTTTGAGGTGTTCGACGATGAGCAGGCCGCCGTGAACAGCTTCTATCCCAACCGCGAAATCAAGCGCTTCGACATCCTCAGCTTCCTGCAGCAGCAGGAGAAATCCGGCGAATAAATGCGCCTGGTGGTGATTGGCGCGGAAGCCGCCGGATTGAGCGCGGCAGCACGGGCGCGCCGCCTGGACCCTTCCCTTGACATCACCGTTCTCGAAAAGACGCCCCATGTGTCCTACGGAGCCTGCGGACTGCCCTACTTCATCGAAGGCCAAGTGCGCTCACTCGAAGAACTTACGGTCTATCCTGTCGAGTACTTCGCGCGCGAACGCAACATCAAGGTGCGGACGAACTGTGAAGTGGTTGCCATCTCGCATCCGCGCCGCGAAGTAACCCTTTCCGGCGGCGAGCGCGTGCGCTACGACAAACTGATTGTGACCACCGGGGCGCGCCGCGATCTCTCCGCTTTGCGCGGAGCCGGCCAGCCTCACGTGTTCACCATGGACACCTGGGCGGCAGCGGAGAAGCTGAAGCAGTTCCTCGCGGACCGCCGCCCGCGCCGCGCCGCCATTCTCGGAGCCGGGTACCTGGGCATGGAAGCCGCCGAAGCGCTCCGCACACAAGGCCTGGAAGTAACGGTCTACCAGAAGAGCGGCGATGTGCTGCGCCGCCAGGACCCGTGGCTGACCAAACTGGTGGCGGCCCACCTCGAACGCTGCCGCGTCCGCCTGCTGCTCAATGCGCCCGCCGGGTCCGTGCCTGAATCCGATCTCGTCATCGTGGCCTGCCTCTACCGCCCCAATACGCTCCTCGCCGCCGAAGCCGGAATCGAAACCGGCCGCACCGGAGCCATTCGTGTTACCGAGCGGATGGAGACCAATCTTCATTCCGTGTATGCCGCCGGCGATTGCGCGGAAGCGAACCACCTGGTAACCGGCAGGCCGGTCTGGATGCCGCTGGGCACCACCGCCAGCAAAATGGGGCGCGTCGCCGGAGCCGGCGCAGCCGGCGCAAGAGAACGCTTCCCCGGAATTACGGGGACTTCCATCGTCCGCGTCTGCGGACTTGGCGTCGGGCTCACCGGACTTTCCGAACACCAGGCGGGAAAAGAAGGCTTCGATGCCGTCTCCGTACAAATCGAGGCCCGCGACAAGGCGCGGTACTTTCGGGGTGTCCCGGTTTCCGTGCAACTCACCGCGGATCGCCGCACAGGCCGCCTGCTCGGCGGCGCTGTCGTTGGCGAACAGGGCGTTGCCGGGCGCACCAACGTCATCTCCGCCGCCCTGACCTCCCGCATGACCGTCGATGAGTTCGAAAACCTCGACCTGGCCTACGCTCCGCCCTTCTCCAAAGTCTGGGACCCGCTCCTCATCGGGGCGCAGCAATTGGCGAAGCTGTTACACTGAAACCTATGGCAGGCAAGCGGGGTCGAGTGATGCTCGGAGCGGGCGCCAAAGCGCCATCCGCGCCGCTCACTGACCTCGAAGGAAACAACGTTCCACTCGAACAACTTACCTCCGGCGGGCCGGTTTTGCTGGTGTTTTTCAAGATCTCCTGCCCGGTCTGCCAGTTCGCGCTTCCCTACCTGGAGCGCATTCGCGAAAACGCAAACATTCGCATCTACGGCATCTCGCAAAACAACGCCGAAGACACCAGGCAGTTTCTGAAGTCCTACCGCCTTCACTTTCCCGTGCTGCTTGACGAGGCCGCCCGAGGCTATCCGGCAAGCAACGGATTCGGCATCTCGCAGGTGCCGTCGCAGTTTCAACTGGCCTCCGACGGCTCCATTACCCACGCCTGGGAGGGTTGGTCCAAGGCGGATATGGAGACCCTTGGAGAACGGGCCGGCATGCCAGTGCTCCGCTCAGGGGAGATCGTTCCGGCCATGCGCCCCGGCTGAGGCTCGAAGAATTGACCTCCCGGGCTGGAGATTGGTGAAAATTCTAAGCTAGAGGAACTATGGCGTCCAAGATTCAGGAAATTCTGGGTTCGGCGGCGGCAATCGCCAAAGGAATGGGGATCACCTTCAAGGAGATGCTCCAGCCCACGATTACCGAGGATTACCCCGACGGTCCCGCGCTGTTTC
>JADLBD010000286.1 GCA_020847975.1 Bryobacterales bacterium
ACCGGTAGGCCACCGTTCCGAACAAGGTGATTGCCGCCATTAACAGGCTTGTCGCAATCGGCCGCTCGATAAATCCCAGGGAAATGTTCATTGCTCAGCCCCAAGCAGTTTTTCCTGCAAGCGCGAAACCTTCACGCGCGCCTGCTTGCGCCCGGTGATCCGTTCGAGAATCGCGGCCATGTACGTATACACCACCGGGGTGAGATACAGCGTGATCACCTGGGAGAACGCAAGCCCACCCATCACCGCCAAGCCCAGCGGGCGCCGCGCTTCGCCGCCGGAGCCATAGCCGAGCGCCATGGGCAGCGCGCCGAGAAACGCGCACATGGTAGTCATCATGATCGGCCGGAATCGCGTGAGGCATCCTTCATAGACAGCATCGCGCGGGTCCTTTCCTTCGCGCCGCTCCGCCTCGAGCGCAAAGTCGATCTGCATGATGGCATTTTTCTTCACGATGCCGATCAGCATCATCAATCCTACAAACGAGTAAATGCTGAGATCCACTTTGAACAGGGTTAGGGTGAGAAGAGCCCCGAATCCGGCGGAAGGCAGGCCGGAGAGGATCGTCAGCGGATGGATGTAGCTTTCATACAGCATTCCCAGCACGATGTAAACCACCAGGATCGCCACAGTGAGCAGCAGCGCCATGTTCTGCATCGAACTTTCGAATACCTTCGCGGTGCCGGAAAACTCGGTCTTGATGGAGCGTGGAAGGGTGTGTGCCGCCGCCTCTTCCACTTCATCCACCGCGCGGCCAAGAGGAACGCCCGGCTTCAGGCTAAAGGAGATACTGACGGAAGGCAGTTGGCCGGTATGATTGATGCTTTGTGGGCCGGCATCGTTCACCATGTGTGTGACGGCCTGCAGCGGAACCAACTCGCCACTGGAGGATTTCAAGTACACCTCGGAGAGCATATCCGCATGCCGCTGGTATTTGGGCAGCAGTTCGAGCATCACCTTGTGCTGGCTGATGTCGTCATAAATGGTGGAGATCCAGCTCGGGCCGTAGGCATCGTAGAGTGATGATTCAATCTGTTGCGCGTTGATGCCGAGGGCGGCGGCCCGGTCGCGGTCGATTTCCACCCTTACGCGCGGGGTCTTGAGCTCGAGATCGGAGTTCACGTCGAGAACCGATGGCAAGGTCGCCACCACCTTCTCGAGGTTCTGCGCCTCCCGTTGCAGGCGCTGAGTATCCGGACCCTGCAAGGTGAACTCATACGTACTTCGCGATCCGCGCCCACCGACGCGGATGACCGGCGGAAGGGTGAGAAACACGCGGACCCCGGGGAAGCCCGACAATTTGGGCCGCAGTTCATTGATGACCTCGGCCGCGGAGAGATCCCTGTCTTCCCGTGGTTTCAGTTGGAGAAACATGCGGCCGGAATTCGCGCTGCCGAACGAGCTGTTGCCCACCATGGAGAAGAAGGATTCCACGTTGGGATCGGCCAGCAAGACTTTGTTCACCATCTCCTGCAACTGGCTGAGCCGGTGATAGGAGGTACCCTGGGCCATCTCCGTCTGAGCATAGAACTGATCGTTGTCGGCTTCGGGAATGAAGCCCTTCGGCACGATGACATAGAGATACCCGGTGGCTCCGAGCACGGCCAGGAATACGGCCATCATGACCGGACGGTGGTGAAGCACCCAGGACAGGCTGCGGGCATACATGTTATGCATCGCCTGGAAGAATCGCTCCGTCACCCAGAACAGTGATCCGTGCCTTGTCGTGTTCAGCGGGCGCAGCATACGGCTGCACAGCATGGGCGTAAGCGTAATGGAGACCAGGCCCGAGAACAGCACCGCGGCGCAGATGGTAATAGCGAACTCGCGGAACAGCTTGCCGAGGATGCCGCCCATGAACAGGATCGGGATGAAGACGGCGGCCAGCGACAACGTCATGGACACGATGGTGAAGCCGACTTCGCGCGATCCGTTGAGCGCGGCCTGTAGCGGCGTTTCACCATGCTCGAGGTGCCGCACCGTGTTTTCGAGCACCACGATGGCGTCATCGACAATAAAGCCCACCGACAGGATCAGCGCCATCATCGACAGGTTGTCGAGGCTGAAGTTCAGGAGGTACATCAACGCGAACGTGCCAAAGACGGAAAAAGGCAGGGCCAGGCTGGGGATGATGGTGGCAGGTACGTTCCGCAGGAAGACGAAGATCACCATGATCACCAGGCCGAGCGTCGCCACCAGCGTGAACTTGATGTCGACAAAAGCATCGCGAATGTTCTTCGAGCGGTCGCCGCGGATGGTCAGCGTCACCGAAGGCGGCAACTGGGAATTGAAGAACGGCATGAGTTTCTTGATTTCGTCGGTGACTTCGATGACGTTGCTTCCGGGCTGCCGCATCACCATCAGGTTGATCGCCCGGATGGCGCCTTGCTCTTTGTTGATCAGCCAAGAGGCGGTACGATCGTCCTCGACGCCGTCTTCGGCGGTGGCCACCTGGCTGAGCCGGACGGGGATACCGTCACGCCAGGCAACAATCATGTCGCGGTAGCCGGCGGCGTTCATGAGCTGTCCGTTGGTCTCGACGGTGTAGGCCTGCTTCGGTCCGAACATGGTACCCGTAGGAAGGTTTACGTTCCAGTTACGGACGGCGTTGGAAAGTTCATTGATGCCGATCTTGCGCGCGGCCAGTTGGGCCGGATCCGCCTGGATGTGCACGGCGAATTTCTGCTGCCCCATGATATTGACTTGGGCAACGCCATTAACCATTGACAGACGCTGCGCGACGAGGGTTTCAGCGTATTCGTCCACTTTGTAGAGAGGCAGGGTGTCCGAGTACAGCCCGAAAAACATGACGGGCGAATCGGCCGGATTCACCTTACGAAAAGACGGCGGACTCGGCAGACCGGGCGGCAGAAGCGGCATGGCGGCGCTGATGGCGGTCTGGACATCGACAGCAGCTCCGTCAATGTCCCGGTCAATGTCGAACTGCAGGGTGATCTGCGTGTTCCCCAGCCGGTTGGTGGACGTCATGGAATCGATGCCGGCAATGGTGGTGAACTGGCGTTCGAGTGGCGTGGCGACGGCGGAAGCCATGGTGGAAGGATCCGCCCCCGGAAGGCTGGCATAGACGGTGATGGTGGGGTAATCGACGTTCGGCAAGTCGCTTACCGGCAGCGCCTGGTAAGAGATGACGCCGAACAGCGCAATGCCCAGCATGATCAGGCTAGTCGCAATCGGCCGGCGGATAAAGGTTTCCGAGATGTTCAACGGATTACCACCTCTTTAGCGTTCCTAGTCGTCGCCTGCCTTCTGCCGCCCCCCGTCCGCGCCTCCCGGACGGATGCGTACCCGAACCCCGGGTGAGAGGCGCAACTGCCCTTCTGTCACCACGGTCTCTCCCGCTTGCAAGCCATCTTCAATCACCAGGTCTTCCTCGACCCTCACTCCGGTAGTCACCGGACGAACTTCCACTGTGGAGTTCGGCTTCACCACATACACATACGAGCCATCCTGCCCGCTCTGCACCGCCTGGTTGGGAACCACAATCGCGTTCGGCTGCGTCGTCAGCCGCAGCACAACGCGCACGAATTGGCCAGGCCACAACTTCATGTCCTCGTTCTGGAACGTGCCCTTGAGCTTGATCGTCCCAGTAGCCTGGTCCACCGCGTTATCCACGAACGTCAGGTACCCCGTCTCTTTTCCCGAAGGATCGTCCTGCGGCGTCGCCGACACCAGCAGTTTCCCTTGCGCCATGTACATCTTGACCGATTTCAACTGCTGTTCCGGCACCGCAAAGGTCGCATATATCGGTTGAATCTGGTTAATCGTCACCAGGTCCACCGAGTTCGCGGCGACCAGGTTCCCCTGCTTCACCATCAGGTTTCCCGTCCGCCCGTTGATGGGCGAGCGGATCTCCGTGTACGTCAACTGCACCCGCAGATTGTCCGCCGCGGCCTTCGTCGCCGCGATGTCCGCCTTCGCGCTCTCAATCGCCGCCCCGTCCGCATTAATCGTCTCCGACATCGCCGCCGCGCTCGAATACGCCTGCTCGCCCTGTTCCTTCGAAAGAACTCCCTCTTTCACCAGACGCGCGAACCGCTCCGCCTGCGATTGCAGGTACTGTTGCTGGGCTGTATCGCGCGCCAGGTTGGCCTGCGATTGCCCCAGGCTTGCCTTCGCCTTGGCGTAGTTCGCTTCCGCCTGGCTCAACTGCGCCTCCAGTTGCCGGCGGTCAATGCTGAACAGCAGGTCGCCCTTCCGGATGTAATCGCCTTCCTTGAAGGAAACCTTCGTCAGTTCTCCACCCACTTGCGATCGCACCACGATGGTCGAGTAGGCTTCCACGTTCCCGATCACCTGAACCTCGACGGGCACGTCCCGCTGCACGACCCTCGCCACCGTCACCGGCGCGGCCGCGTCTCCCTTCTTCTTTCCGCCTCCCTTGCCGCCCTTGCTGTCAGCCGAAGCCGTCCCGCCCGCGGAACATCCCGCCGCCGCCAGCGCCGCCGCAACCACAACAATCCCGCACCAGTGGAAGGTGCGCCGCGCCTGCTCCGCCGCGCCTTGATTGGTCGACTCCGAGCCCGTTATGTACATACTTGAGTAATGAAGAAGTTTACCGCAAATGGTTGACTTACCGAACACTTCCGAACCTTGGAAAGAACCGCGCCCCCCTTTGGAGACGTGTTTCACCCCTCGCATCGATAGGCGACAACGATCTTCCTGAGGTTACATCGCCGCTCTCTATAACATATATCCTGCCGGCTCTCCCTTGCGCTCCTAGAACATCATCCGGAAGGCCAGATACAGAATTATCGCTCCTGCAACCGACATCAGAAAACCTGCCGCCTGCCCTTCCTTGTACCACCCCAGCGCCTTGCCGATATAGCCTCCCAGCCACCCCCCAGCCATCCCGACCACAGCGGTCATCACGATTCCCCCAGGCTGACGCCCCGGAATCAGCGATCGCGCGATGATCCCCACGAGCAATCCGAATATGGCATGCCCGATCATGTGCAGCATTGCGAGGCCCTCCGTGGCCCTCTCCGTCCGGCCAAGGAGAATATCACAATTACACGCCGCTCGAATAAAGCCCCAATTCCGATAGCGCCACACACACAGGCGATTGCGTCACCCGCAGCCGCACCTTCCGCGCCGTAACCGCCTCTGCCAACCGCACCAGCCGGCACGCCCCCACGCTAGTTCCTTCCCCGAGGCTCCGCCACCCGCCGTCCTTCCAATACTCCAGCGCGAATCCCTCGACCCGCTGTCCCAAGGGAATATACTCCCGAAGCCGCGCCACATCGAAGCGCGCTTCCCGACCCAGGTCCACGACAACTTCCGGCGCCGGCGCCGTGTCCTCGCTGCTCCAGTATGTGTGCCTGTTCCCGTCCACCAGATTCTCCGGACCGAATCTCCGTCCCCGTACGCTCGATGCCGTCACCTTCGCCCCTTCTACAAGATTCTTCCCAAACGTCCTCTTCCTGCGCGTCCCAAACTCCTGGAGCGACGCCGCGTCCCTCTCATGGATCAACCCCCGCCTGTCCGGCGGCACGTTCAGCAGAAAGCTCGCCCCCCGGCCAACGGACTTCGCATAGAGGTCCCACAACTCCGCCGCGCTCTTCACTCGCCCGTTCTGGCTCTCATGGAAGAACCACCCCGGCCGGATCGATACATCGCACTCCGCCGGCAGCCAGTGCTTCCCGTTCCGATGCCCCGTCGTCGCCTCTTTATACCTCGTGTAGCCCGGCGCGGCCGCTCCTCCATCCTCCCCCACCGGATCATACGTCGCCCAGCAGGTCTCGTTCGCGAATCCCTTCTCGTTCCCCACCCACCGGATATCCGGGCCCACGTCGCTGAAGATTACCGCGTCCGGCTGGAGTTTGCGCACCATCTCCCACGTCCGCGGCCAATCGTAGTAGGTCCGCTTGTCGATTGTGCGCTTCTCCCGTGCCCCGCCATAGTACCCGTCGCCCCCGTTGGCCCCGTCGTGCCAAACCTCGTACACCGGCCCGTACTCCGTCAGCAGTTCCCGCAACTGCTGACGGTACATCTTCACGTAATCCGGCCCTCCATACAGGGCTGAATTCCGATCCCACGGCGAAAGATAGACCCCGAACTTCAACCCTCTCCTCCGCGCAGCATCCGACACTTCCTTCACCACATCGCCCTTCCCGCCCTTCCAACGGCTTGCACGCACGCAATGCTCCGTCGTCTTTGTCGGCCACAGGCAAAACCCGTCATGATGCTTGCACGTGAGAATTACGCCCTTCATGCCGCCGGCCTCGAGCGCGGACACAATCGCATCCGCATCGAAGGCTGTGGGAGCAAACAGGTTCGGATCCTCATCGCCGTAGCCCCATTCCTTATCCGTAAACGTATTCACGGTGAAGTGCAGAAACGCGTACACCTCCAGTTCATGCCATAGCAACTGCCGCGCCGACGGCACAGCGCCGTACGGCTTCGGCCCGCCCGGCATCGCCGCCGCACCTGCCGCGGCAGCCCACAAGAATCCCCGCCTGCTTACGTTCATTGGTCCTTCAACCACCTCCTCCTCAGCGTAGCTCACGCATTACCATATCCTCAGCATGCTCCTCCTCCCTCTTTTCCTCCTTGCGTCCTCCCTCTACGCCCAGCAAGGCTGGTGGCTGACCGAACCCGTCCGCTGGGTTCAGACCAATCTCCGCGAACCCGACGCCGCCCTCGATCCCCAGCGCCTCGTCGAGCAAACCGCTGCCTTCCACGCCAATGTCCTCCATTTCAGCATGGGCGGCATCGTCGCTTTCTACCCCAGCAAACTCCCGTATCACAATCCCAGCCCGCAACTTCCCAAACAAGGCGATCTCCTCGCGGACCTTCTCCGCGCCGCACACGCCCGCCACATCCGCGTCGTCGGCCGCTTCGATTTCAGCAAGACCGTCAAACGCATTCATGACGAGCACCCGGAATGGTTCTTCCGCACCGCCTCCGGCCAGCCCGTCGTCTACAATGGCCTCTACTCCACCTGTATCAACGGGGGTTACTACCGCAGCTACGCCATGCGCATCCTCGAGGATGCCCTCGACCGCTACGACGTCGACGGCCTCTTCTTCAACATGTTCGGCAACCAGTCCACCAACTACAGCGGCCAGTTCGTCGGCCACTGCCATTGCGACAGTTGCCGGCGCAAGTACCGCGCCATGTACGGCAAGGATCTGCCGGAACAGATGGACGATCAGTACCGCGAATTCCTCGCCGCCTGCTCCCGCGAGGTCGCCGCGGAAATCGGCAAGCTCATCCACCGCAAGCGCCCCCACGCCGGATACTTCAACTACATGCAGCAGTTCACCGACGGCATCATGTCCGAATCGAATACGGCCGTGAACCGCCCCCTCCCTCTGTGGCCCTACTCCGCCAGCGACAACGTGAACCGCGCCCTGAACAGCGAACCTTCGAAACTCCCCGTCAATCTCGACATGCAGTTCATCGACTTCCCCTGGCGCTTCGCCACCGTCCCCGCCGGTGAAATTGAACTCCGCTCCTGGCAGAACGTCGCCCACGGCGGAGCACTCACTCTCGCTCTCAACGGAACCTTCGATCAGCAGGACCGCCAGGCCGTCGAGCGCGCGCGCCCCATCTTCGGTTGGGTCGCCGCCCACGAGCAATACTACGTTGGGCAAGAGAGCGCTGCCCGAGTACTCCTGCTCGGCGTGCGCGGCCAGAATCAATCCGCCTACCGCGGCCTCTTCCGCCTCCTCACAGAGGAGCACATTCCCTTCGCCGTCTCAGACAACCTCGACTGGATCGGCAAACGCGCCTTCGACCTCGTCCTCACCGCGGGCCGGGCCCCCGCCGGACTCCGCCCCTACCTCGAACAAGGCGGCCGTCTCCTCATCGCCACCCCGCAGCCGCCCGATTTCCCCGTCGCCCGAATCGTCAGGACATGGCCGAACACGCAAGCCTACATGCGACTCCGCGACCGGACGCTCTTCCCCTCCCTCGATCTCACTTCCATCCTCATGCTCCAGGGCGATTACACCGAACTCGAATCCTCCGCCTCACCGGCTCTCACCTTCATCCCGCCCTCGATGTTCGGCC
>JADLBD010000287.1 GCA_020847975.1 Bryobacterales bacterium
CGCCTATACGAGAAGGTATCCTATCCCGGTCTCTCTGCTATCGCTCTTCGCGGTCCATCGGCAACATGAGAAACACCCTGGAAAATATCGCGAGAATGCAGCCGGGGAAGATTGTGAACCGTTACAGTTCAGGTCCAACCTTCTGACGAAGCCATTCCCTGATGCCGGGGTACATCTCCTCGCTTTGGATCACAAAGTCTTCAAATACATGCCATAATTCGCTACGTCTGTGGTGGTCCTCTTCAGTTAGCCTTGAAATTGATATTTGTGAGTAGATTTCTGGGTTCATGCCAATATCCTTCGCTGGATCGCGCTTCATGCCATCTCGTCAGCTTAAGGGCACACCGATCCGTCGTCTTGAATCCGGAGCTTGTCCGGCCACTTCTCGAAGTAGCCTGACAGCTGCAGTTCCTGATCGTTGTATGTCTTGTTAGCCTCAGTATTCTGCTGGGTACTCTCTCGCGCGTCAATTGACATCCTGTAGAAAGTAAGCCTGGCGAGTTTCTCCCGATGGATCAAGCTGACATTGAGGTCGTAGCCCTCTTACTTCGAAAATAAGAGGAGTGCCCCTCTTGCCATCGAATCGCTTCCAGCCAAAGAATGGGTGAACGAAGCCCGCATAATGAATTCTCATTTCTCCAATCGTTTCATCAATGGCCCGGCAATATGCCGCCAGGCCTCCCGGAAGTCTCAGTCTCTCCCTAGACCGGAGAATGTAGAATGAGTTTTGAGTAATTCTGAGCCGGTCATGCTGGTCGGCGCTGCGGAACTTCCAGTAAGGCTC
The DNA here is from genome assembly GCA_020847975.1 of Bryobacterales bacterium. Lineage (GTDB taxonomy): Bacteria > Acidobacteriota > Terriglobia > Bryobacterales > Bryobacteraceae > CADEFT01. Next base: position 785 of record JADLBD010000287.1, read on the forward strand.
CGGCGCCATTCTCTTAGAATCCTTCCAGAGTTGGATTACTTCTCCTTTGGCCAATGCATCTGATACCTCGAACGCTGCAACGGGCAGACCTCCGATCTGTACATCGCTTAAGTCGACAGACAGCAGATCGTTGCACTCTTGCCCGCAACTTCCCAGGTCAGGGTCGTATAAGACCGTATTCCAGAGTTCGCGGCCTCGTATCTCGCAGGCTCTCGGTTCCCCATAAAATAGACGTAATTGCGACAAGGAGGAACCCTCTCTGACGGAAACGGAAAACGTCATCGGTGTGATCTCGAGAAACCTCTCCCCGTTACTGTGTCTGAGTTCGAGCGGATTGAACCCTTCATAGCCAGCAGTGCCATCGACAACCAGCCGCGCCAATACATCGAGCCTCCCAATGCTGCTTTTTGCGGTTGCTTGCCCATGGATCCCAGCTTCCGCTAATGTGCTGCTGAGCCGTTCGCGCACTTTGAACAAATAAGTCTTGCGCGCGCTTAATTGATAAATGCCATTCTCTGGCTGGAGTCTTGTTGCGAGCTTGTTCTTTTCGATGAAGTGGAGATAGCCTCTGCCGGAGGGCTTTATGGATCCTCCTTCTAGGAGGTATCCTTCGTCAGCGAGGTGAGGATCCATCGAAGAGTGGTCGATCGAGCGATTTTCCTCCGTCTTCGTCATGTAGCCCTGGTCACACAACTGTTCCACCTGGGACGCTGACAGTACTCCGGGTATCCAGTCTCGCCATGGAGTGTTCGAAGACATCATGGTTATTGCTCCGTTCCAATAGTGAGAACAGGAGAAGCGAACACCACACTAGTTTCGCACAGCCAGCCATACAGCAAACCGGCCGCGCTTGGCACACAATCCTTGATTTGAGGAGCACAAGATTGCACTCCTCCACGCCCCACCCCCCTCACGATAAAATTCAAAAACAATGAAGAAAACCATCGGGCGCCTCGTCTGGGCGGCATTGGCGATTCTGGGGGCGTACAGCCTGGCAGGCATTGCCATGAACCGCGGTGAACCGGTCAACAGCATGTGGCTGGTTCTGGCCTCGGTCTGCATCTACCTCATCGGCTTTCGCTTCTACGCCAAGTTCATCGCCGCCAAGGTGATGATGCTCAATGACGAGCGCGCCACTCCCGCCGAGCGTCTCCGCAACGGCCACGACTTCGAGCCCACCAACAAGTGGATCGTCTTCGGCCACCACTTCGCCGCCATCGCCGGCCCCGGCCCTCTCGTCGGCCCCACCCTCGCTGCCCAGTTCGGCTATCTGCCCGGCACCCTCTGGATCATCATCGGCGCCGTCCTTGGAGGCGCGGTTCAGGACTTCGTCATCCTCTTCTGTTCCATGCGCCGCGACGGAAAATCCCTCGGCCAGATGGCGCGCGAAGAGATCGGCAGGCTCGGCGGATTCACGGCCCTGCTCACCGTCCTCCTCATCATGATCATCCTCCTCGCCGTCGTGGCGCTGGTAGTCGTCAACGCGCTCAAAGGCAGCCCATGGGGCACGTTCACCATCGCCGCCACCATGCCCATCGCCGTCTTCATGGGCCTCTACCTCCGCTACTGGCGCCCCGGAAAAGTGCTCGAAGTCTCCCTCATCGGCTTCGTCCTCGTCATGGCAAGCATCTTCGGCGGCCAGGCCGTCGCCCAATCGCAAACGCTCGCGCCGTGGTTTACGCTCGGCGGCATGGCCCTCGCGGTAGCCGTGATCCTCTACGGCTTCTTCGCCAGCGCCCTCCCTGTCTGGCTGCTCCTCGCCCCGCGCGACTACCTCAGCACGTTTGTGAAACTCGGCGTTGTTCTCCTGCTCGGCCTCGGCATCCTCTTCGTGCGCCCGAACCTCGAACTGCCCGCTTTCACCCGCTTTGCCGACGGCACCGGCCCCATCTTCGCCGGAAAGATCTTTCCCTTCTGCTTCATCACCATCGCCTGCGGCGCGATGAGCGGATTCCACGCGCTCATCTCCTCCGGCACCACGCCGAAAATGATCGCCAAGGAGTGGCACGTCTGGCCGGTCGGCTACGGATCCATGCTGCTCGAGAGCTTCGTCGCCATCATGGCCATGATCGCCGCCAGCGTCCTTCAGCCCGGCGTCTTCTTCGCGGTCAACTCCCCGGCCGGCATCGTCGGCAACACGCCCCAGGCAGCCGCGGCCACCATCAGCGGCTGGGGCTTCCCCGTCACCGCCGAACAGATGGAAGGCCTCGCCAGGGACGTCGGCGAGGAGACCCTCTTCTACCGCACCGGCGGTGCCCCCTCCCTCGCCCTCGGCATGGCCCACATCTTCGCCGCCAGCGGCGGCGGCAAGGCCATCATCGGCTTCTGGTATCACTTCGCCATCATGTTCGAGGCGCTCTTCATCCTCACCATCATCGATGCCGGAACCCGCGTCGGCAGGTTCATGCTCCAGGACCTCCTCGGCAATGTCCACCAAAGGCTCGGCGAGACTAGCTGGATGCCCGGCGTCATCGGCTCCAGCGCCCTCATCGTTCTCGCCTGGGGCTATTTCCTCATCCAAGGGGTCCGCGACCCGCTCGGCGGCATCAATTCGCTCTGGCCGCTCTTCGGAATCGCCAACCAGCTTCTGGCCGCCATCGCTCTCTGCGTGGCCACCACCATCCTCCTCAAAATGCATGGAGCGAAATACATGTGGATCACTATCACCCCCCTCGTCTGGCTCGTCACCGTCACCTACACCGCCGCCTGGCAGAAGATCTTCTCCCCGCTCCCGCGCATCGGCTTCCTCTCCCAGGCTGATCAGTTGCAGAACCTGATCGACTCAGGCAAGGTCGCCGCCAGCCGCATGGTGGAAACCCAGACTCTGATCTTCAACAACCGCCTCGATGCCGCCGTCTGCGGCGTCTTCCTCATCCTCGTCACCGCCATCCTGCTCGATTCGCTCTGGCTCTGGGTCGGCATCCTGCGCGGCACCCGCGAAGCCAAGGTGAGCGAATCGCCCTTCGTGCTCTCCCAACTCGATCCGGAGGAAGTATGACCGCGCTCCGCCGTTTCTTCAAGATCCTCACCGGCCTGCTCAAGGAACTGGCCGATGAGAACGCCTACCAGCGCCATCTCGCCGCCCACGGCGCGGCGCACTCTCCCGAAGAATGGCGCCGCTTCAGCGAGCACCGCCTGAAGGCCAAATACACGCGCGCCAAGTGCTGCTAGGAGGCGGAAACCGATGGGCAGCTTTCTAAATGTCGTCGAGCATTTGGCCATCACCTGCTGGCTCGGCGCCATCATATTCTTTTCGTTCGTTGTCGCTCCCACCGCCTTCCGCGTGCTCGGCGAAGCGAATGCCGGCCGCCTGGTCCGCGCCGTCTTTCCGAAGTATTATCTGCTCGGAATCGTGTGCGGAGGCCTGCTCGCCGCCGTTCAACTGGCGCGCGGATTCCTCTTCTACTGGGGCGGAATGATCCGCCCGGCCCTGATCCTGTTCACGCTGCTCACCCTGCTCAACATCTACGCGCGCCAGGCATTGGTTCCGGCCGCGAATGCAGCGAGCGACTCGAGCGAAGCCGGCCGCGGCCGTTTCCGTACTCTTCACCGCCGCAGCGTCATGCTCAACGGTTTTGTTCTTCTCTGCGGTCTGCTCTATCTCCTCTGGATGGGCATGCGCGGCTACTGAATGTGCCGCCTACTTCCACTCCCACGATTTCGCGTGCGTGTTTCCTTCCGTATCGACATCGAATTCGAAAACCGCCGCGATGGAGTTCAAACCGGCCAGGCTAGCCGAAGCGGTGGTGTAGTGCAGCGCGCCCCGATAGCTGGCCGCTCCGCCCGCCAGAAGTTTGCCGGTTCCCTGTCCCTTCCATGTGGCCATGTCTCCATTGGCCGTGAGGACAACCCCTTGGCCCTCGCCGTATAGACTGCCGTCTTGCTTGACTTGGCTCCAATAGGTCCCGATCGTATTCGCCGCCGCGCCGAGGAGCGTTCCGCTGTCCTCGAACGAGACTTCGATCTTCACTCCCCCATCCACCGAGAGCACCCGGCGGCCAGTGCGCTTTCCGCGCGATTCACCGATCACTGCTCCTAGCATAGACATCTCCGGCTGTGAATGTCCCGGGATCGAAAGCGTCCCGAGCAGGAAGAGTATATACCACTTATTTTCGGCGCGCAGTGCTTGCCTGCACTCGTAATATTGCCACTCCGGGCCCGGCCACCGGGCTAAGGGTCGGCCCAAGAACCTTATCACAGAGTTAAGCGGCTCAGGTGGAGCCGACGAACCACGCGCAAGATCGCCGCCGAACTCACCGGCTGCGGGCATCGCCGCCAGCAAGAACACGGTCGGCCGCTTGCTCAAAGACATGGACTTCAAGCTGCGCGTGAACCGCAAGCAGATCAATGCCACCAAGAACCCCGACCGCAACCAACAGTTCCTATACATCAAACCGGTCCTGGTCAACGATCACGATTTCCGTTCGGAGGGCGCAGGCATGGCGATCCCTTACGGCATTTACGACACGCAAGCCAGCCGCGGCGCCGTGTTTGTCGGCGCCAGTCACAACACGCCGGCTTTGCCGCCGGCGCCATCGCGCGGTGGTGGTTGCAGGAGGGCTGCCAACGATACCCGGCCGCCCGCCAACTCTTCATCCTGGCAGATGCCGGCGGCAGTAACGGTCCGCGCTGTCGCGTTGACGCCATCTGCACCCCATTCGGGCTCACTGTCAACGTCAGCCACTATCCACCCGGCGTTTCCAAGTGGAATCCGATCGAGCACCGCTTGTGCAGCGAAATCAGCAAGCGGATGAAGTGGAGGATCTTGTCGATGTCGGTCAGGGCTCAACGGCCTATCCCATCCCACATCGTCCCTCACGATGTGTTCGGCCGCTGGAACTATACCGTCAGCCCAACTCAGAATGTGAACTGATTCTTGGGCACGGACTTAATTAGCGAACTCGCGCTTTCCCTTATTAGACGAGCTCGATACTGACGCGCCGCCCGACCATTGCAGCCGCCTTTTGCAGGCTGCCCAGCGTGATGTCGTTCTTCGGGTCCAGCAGCCGGTCCACCTGCGTGCGGCTCGTCTTCAGCATCTTCGCCATCTTGTTCTTCGAGATTTTCCTCTTCTTCATGGCTTCGGCCAACTGCCCGCGACCACTTCCTTGATCGCCTGGGCCTGGGCTTCCTCGAAGATGCCCTCTTCCTTCATGAAGTCATCAATGCTGGAACCCATATGCTTCTTGCTCATCGTTCCAACTCCTTCTGACGCTTGCGCGCGGAATGCGCGGCTCCTGAGCTACACCCCACTCACCGCAGCATCGTAAACCCGTACAACAAGTCCCCCGAGCCCACCACCAGATACTGCCGTCCGTCCAGTTCGTACGTCATCGGCCCGTTCGCCACTGCCGCGGCCAGCCGGCAATGCCACAAAATCTTCCCCGTCGCCGCCTCGAACGCGATCAGATTCCCCACAGGGTCGCCCGCGAAAACCAGGTTCCCCGCCGTCGTCAACACCCCCGACATCCCCGACCCGCGTCCGTCATAGGTGTGCTGCCAGCGGATCTTTCCCGTCCTATAGTCGATCGCCGTCAGCATGCTCTTCCACCACAACCCCGAATCCCGCCCGCCGTAGCCTTCCGGCTTCTCGTCCGTATCCGTCAAGTAGAACAGGCTGTACGACTCCTGCGAGTTCACATACATCAGACCCGTCTTCGGGCTGAACGCCGGAGCCGGCCAGTTCGTCGCCCCGTTCGATCCTGGAATCACGAGCGTCCCGTCCGTCTTCGGCTCCTTCTCCGGGTCCGGAACCGGCTCCCCGCGCGCATCCACGCCCTTTGACCAGTTGATCGGGATGAACGGCTTCGACACCAGATTCTTGCCCGTCGCCCGGTCCAGCAGGAAGTAATATCCGTTGCGGCTCGCCTGCGCCAGCAGTTTGCGCGGCTTGCCATCCACTTCGCCGTCAATCAGCACTGGCGTCTGCACCGCATCCCAATCGTGCGTGTCGTGCGGCGACGATTGGAAATACCACGCCATCTTCCCCGTATCCGGATTCAACGCCACAATCGAACACGTCCAGAGGTTGTTCCCCTTCCGCCCCTGCCCCGCCATCACCGGATTCGGATTGCCGGTGCCCAGGTAATACAGGTTCAATTCCGGATCATATGTCCCCGGCATCCACGTCATCCCGCCGCCGTGTTCCATGGCGTCCTTGTTCGGCCACGTATCGGCCCCGGGCTCGCCCCTCCGCGGCGTCGTGTTCCAGCGCCACTGCACCTTGCCCGTCTCCGGATCGCGTGATTCCAGATACCCGGGCACATCCAGCGAATCCCCGCCCACGCCCACAATCACGTGGTTCCGGATAATCACCGGAGCCGGCGTGGAAAAATACTCCTGCTTCACATCCGCAATCTCCACGTGCCAGCGCTCCGTCCCGTCCTTCGCGTTGAGACAGATCAGGTAGTTGTCCGGCGTTTCGAAATACAGCCAGTCTCCATACATGCCGAACCCGCGGTTGCCGATGTGGATGCCGCCGTGCGTCTCCCATTTGTAGTGCCACATCTCCCGTCCCGTGCGCGCGTCCACCGCCCAGGCATGGTCGGGAACGGCGAAATAGAGAACCCCGTTCACCTCGATAGGCGTCGCTTTGATCTGCGTGTTCAATCCGGCTCCCGGCCCCGTGTTGGCGCGAAATACCCATGCCAGGCTCATCGCCGTAACATTCGAAGCATTGATCTGCGCGAGCGGGCTGAAGCGCCTCCCGGAATAGTCCCCGTTGTACGTCGGCCATGTGTCCGTGGGTAACTTCAGCAGTTTCGCCGGATCGAGTATCTGCGCGCCGAGGCTCCCGGCCAGCAGCGCGGTGGAAAGCAGCATGTGGATCTTCATTTCAGGGTCACCAGGTAGGCCGTCAGGTTATGCACGTCTTGATCCGTGTACTGCTTGAGCAGCACGAGATGGCCGGCAAGCGGATCCTTCACCTCCACCTTCACTCCCGCGCCGCGCTCGTAGGAATGATACTCGCCTGAGGAATCGCGCAGCGCCACGTTGAAATCGTCGATATACTCCAGTTCGCCCGAGACCTTCCGCCCCGAAGCGAGCGTTACCGTGACCGGCGTGGGGATCCGCTTCAGACCCGCGCCGCCGCGCCTCGCATGTGATTCCGGATAGAGGAATCGCGATTGCAACGCCACGGGATCATACTTGTCCGCGATACCTTTCAGATCGCCCTCCGGCGAATGGCAGGAGCCGCACTTGCTCTCGAAATACGCCTCGCCCTTCTTTGCATCCCCCGTCACCACGTTCTGAATCTTGTATGCTGTGCGATTGATGGCCGCCTGCTGCCGCGCCCGCAGGAACGCGGCAATATCCCTGATCTGCGCGCTGGTCAATGCAAACGCCGGCATCCCCTTTTCCGGCCGCCCCTTCAGGATCACCGGACCGATCTGATCCCCGCCTTCATCCCGCAGCGCAAGCACCGATCGCACCAGGTCCGGCCCGTTCTCTCCCCCGTTCGCCTTTGATCCATGGCAGAAGCCGCAATCGGCCACGAACAGCTTCTGCCCGCGCTCCACCGCGGCGGGATCCGGCACAGCGCGGCTGATCAGAAAATTCCGTCGCACGGGCGGACTCTTCTTTTGTCCCCGGCCGCCGGACGGGGACTGCGCAATCAAGAAAAGCGGCGCAGCACTCACCACAAGCGCGCCCAGACACGCTCGTACTCTGGAGCGCCAAATGGGATGAACCATGAATTTCCTCTTCTATCCTCGACAAGGAGCCTCGACAACAGGCCTACTTTCACGATAACTGATTCCGTTGTAGACTTGAGCTTCTCATGTTCACCCGCCGGCCTTTCCTCCCCTGCCTGTTCCTATGCTGCGCTCTGCCTGCCGCCGCCCAGAAGCCCGCGGATCCCTACCACTACACCATCCGCGTTCCGCGTCTCCTCCACGCGCCGGTGATCGACGGCAATCTCAGGGAATGGAAGTACACCGCGTTCACCGATGGGCTCTGGGACATGCTGCGCATCCGCCAGATGCCTTGGTACGACCCTTCCCGCAACCGCCTCACCGATCACGGCAACGAGCCGCCCATCGAAGACGATCTGCAAGCCCGCTACTACATGGGCTGGGACGATCAGTATCTCTACCTCGGAGCCGAAGTGAAGGACAACGTCAACGACGTCACTGACCCCCACCATGAGCCGAAACGCTGGTACTACAAGGACGCCATCTGCTGGTTCCTCGAGGCTCCGCGACTCCCGGCGGCGAAGAATTTCGGCGAAGCCGACAACGCCTTCTGCTTCGTCATCGATGCTCGCAAGCCGCCCTACGGCGCGTGGTGGCGTCACGGCGCTCCCGGAAAGACATACATCGAAGAGCCGCTCCCCAAACAGGCCGTCCACTACGCCATCCGCATGAATCCCTGGAACACCGGCACAGGCGACTTCATCCTCGAAGCCCGCGTGGCCATGGCGCCCACGTTCGCCTCGAGTAGCCCGCAATGGCATGCCCCGCGCGTCGGCGATGTCTACGGCGTCGAAATCGTCCACACCGATCCCGACGGCGGCGGCTACGGCGGCCACTTTCTCATCTACGGCCGTGGAGACGATGACTCCACCTGGGGACGAATGGAATTGGTCGCGCCGCTGGAGCCTCTCGAGCGCAAACCGAACTGACTCGGTCTCTACGAATCGGTCTCTACGAAGTGGTTTCGAACACCGGTTCCGGCGGGCTGGCAATGTCTTCCTCCGGGAACACATACCGGCCGGCCACGGCCGCCGCACCCAGCGCCGCGGCGCTCATTACGAAAGCGGCCGAATAACCGAATTTCTTCGCCACCGTGCCCGCGGCAAACGAGCTGATCCCCACGAACAGATCGAAGAACGCGCTCAGAAAGCCCACCACGGAACCGCGCTCGCCATCCGGCGTCTGCCGCAGCACCGTCGAAGCCACCGAAGACCACGGAAAGGAAAACCCGAATCCCAACAGCGCCGTCGCCAGCACCGCGGCCATCGGGCCCGGCCCCTTGGCAATCGCAATCAGCCCGAACGCCATCAGCGCAATGCCGCCGTAATACGTGATGCCGGGGTTGATCCGGTCAGGCAATCCGCCGAGAAAGAAGCGCGAGAGCAGAATCGCCAGCGCGTAGGCGGAGAAAGCCGTGGGCCCCGCATTTCCATATCGCGCCAGGTGCAGAATCAGGAAACCCGCCACCACGGGGTAATGCACGTTCACGAATCCCACGGCCACCCCCGGAGCCAGCAGCGATACCGGCATCAGCCGGCGTTGCGGGGGGTGATCCTCCGGACGGTAGTCTTCGGCGATGTAGAACAGAATGACGCAAGCCGCCAGCGCCGCCGCAACCTGCATCATGGCGGCATGTTCGAATGTTCCCAGCCACTGCCCAACCACCGGGCCTGCCGAGATGCCTCCCCAAATGCCGCTGCTTAGATATCCCAGCGCCTGCCCGCTGCGCTCGATTCCCGCCATCTCCACCACCCATGCCGCCGCCCCCGTGTAGAGGCACGCCTCCCCGAATCCTTGCAGCATGCGTCCCAGGTAAGCGCCGAGAATTCCCAGCGGCAGCAGGTAAATCCCTCCCGCCACCGAGCAACTGAACAACCCCGTGAGAAAGGCCACCTTCCGCCCCCGCCGGTCAGCGAGCGGCCCTGAAAACAACCGGCTCGCCAGCGCGATGAAGGAAAAACTCCCGATGACGAATCCCACCGTCTGATCCGACCCGCCAAGATCGCGGCGGACATGCGGCGCAATGCTGGGAAGCACGGTTCCGATGCCAAGGAATCCAAGAAACGTCGCTCCGATCAACAGCCAGAATTGCGCGCGAAACCCCTGCGCAGCAGATAAACCCATTACCTGTCATTTTACTCTTTTCCGCGCCGGGAGTGGGTACTTTGCGAGACCTTGAGGAGAGCTTTTAGAAACGCATCAGATGTTGAGTCTCAGGAGTCTTGCATTCATCCTGGCTTCAGCGATACGGCGCGCGCGCGCCCTCTCCTGCGCTGCTCTCCATCGTTCTCCCGACAGAATTGGCATTAGCGAGAGGAACATGGGTACAAAAATTGCCACGAAAATCGCGATAAAAATGGCGGCCGGTTTCATGTCAGTCTCCTACGAACAGTCTACACCTTCCTGGCTCAGACGAACATCTCACATCCGGACCGGCTACCCTCCGGTACAATCACAAGAACATGAAGCTGACCGTCTCCCTCTTCTGGTTCGCTGCCTCGCTTGCGGCCCAGGATGGCCGCGGGGTCTTCTCCCGCCAGTGCGCCGTCTGCCATGGCGATGGGCATGGATCCGAGCGCGGGCCGAATCTCGCCAACAACCGCCGCGTCCGCTCCCAATCCGTGGACCAACTGCGCTCCCTCATCCGTAACGGAGTTCCTTCCGCCGGAATGCCCGCCTTCGCCCTTCCTGACGGCGACCTCCACGCCGTGACGGCATTCGTCCGCTCCCTCAGCGCTTCCGCCTCCGAAGCCCACGCCCCCGGAGACCGCACCGCGGGCGAGCGCTTCTTCTTCGGTGAGGGCGGGTGCGCCCAATGCCACATGGTGAGGAGCCGCGGCAAGGCCGTCGGACCCGATCTCTCAGCCGTCGGCCGCGAAATGACGCTCCCCAGTCTCCAGGAGGCTGTACTACACCCGTCCGCGGCCATCAAGACAGGCTATGAGGTCGTTCGCGTCTCCCTCCGTGCCGGATCCGCGCTCCGCGGATTCGCCCGCAACCGCAGCGTCTACAATCTCCAGCTTCAGGATTTCGATGGCCGCTTCCATCTCCTCGACCAGCGCGAAATCGCCGCCGTGGAAACCGAAACCGCTTCTTTGATGCCGCCTCCAGCCTGCGCCGCCACCGAGTGCGGCGATGTCGTGGCGTTTCTCGGTTCCCTCGCCGGTCCACAGCCCGGCGAAACAGGCCGGCCCCTGGAAAACGAAAAAGGAGTCTCCTTCTCTCAAATCGCCGCTCCCCAGCCAGGCGACTGGCCCACCTATCACGGCAACATCGGCGGCAACCGCCACAGCCCTCTCGATCAGATCAACACCTCGAACGTCAAGGACCTCGCCTTGCACTGGGTCTTCCCCATCAACCACTTCGTCATCGAAGCCACTCCCGTCGTTGTCGACGGCGTCATGTACGTCACCGGCCCCAACCAGGTGTTCGCCCTCGATGCGCGCGCCGGGCGCACCATCTGGCACTATCAGCGCCCCCGCGGCGAAGGCGTTCGCGGCGATCCTGCCAAAGGCACCAACCGCGGAGTCGCCGTTCTCGGCGACCGTGTCTTCGTTGTCACCGACAACGCCCGCCTCCTCGCCCTCCATCGCGTCACCGGCCAACTCCTTTGGGAAGTGACCATTCCCCAAGGGCTCGACAACAAGAACTACGGCAACACCTCCGCTCCCTTGGTGGTGAACGATCTCGTCGTGGCCGGCATCTCCGGCGGCGATCTCGGCGTCCGCGGTTTTCTCACCGCCTACAAAGCCTCCACCGGAGAACCCGTCTGGCGCTTTTTCACCGTGCCCCTCCCCGGCGAACCCCTGTCCGAGGGCTGGAAAGGCACTGACCTCGCCAACTACGGCGGCGGTGGAGCCACTTGGATGACCGGCACCTTCGACCCCGATACGAACACCGTCTTCTGGGGTGTCGGCAACCCTTACCCCGCTATGAGCGGCGACCAGCGCAAAGGAGACAATCTCTACACTGCCTGCGTCCTCGCGCTCAACGCCGCCACCGGCAAACTGCGCTGGCACTACCAGTTCACCCCGCACGACCTCTTCGATTGGGACGGCGGCCAGACGCCCCTCGTAGTCAACCGCCCCTACCGCGGACGCGAGCGCAAACTCCTCATCCAGGCCAACCGCAACGGTTTCTTCTACGTCTTCGACCGCACCAACGGCGAACTCCTGCTCGCCGAAAAGTTCGTCGATCGCCTCACCTGGGCCTCCGGCATAGGCAAAGACGGCCGTCCCGTGCTCGTCCCCGGCATGGAGCCCACACGCGAAGGTACAAAAGTGTGCCCCAATGTCCTGGGCGCAACCAACTGGCCCTCCGTGGCGCTCAGCCCCCAGACCGGCTGGTTCTACCTCATGACGCGCGAAGCCTGCGGCGTCTATGTCAAGCCGCCCAGTTGGAATCCCAAGCCCATCGCCGTCGAGCCGGGGCAGATGTTCCTCCGCGCCCTCGACATCGAAACCGGCAAGCGCGTCTGGGAAGTCCCGCAAATCGGCAGCGCCGATAGCTGGGGCGGCGTCCTCTCCACCGCCGGCGGCATCGTCTTCTTCGGCGAAGACAGCGGAGCCTTCTCAGCCGTCGACGCCAAATCCGGCAAGCGCCTCTGGCACGTCCAGACCAACGCCTCCACCGAACTCGGCGACGGCCACAGTTGGCGCGCCTCCCCCATGTCCTACCTCGCCGGCGGCAAACAGTACATCGCCGTCGCCGCCGGACCCAACATCCTGTGCTTCGGCCTGCGGTAGTAGAAACACATTATGGCGCCTCTTAATCACCAGCCTGGCGGCTCGTCCACTACTTCATTCGATCATTTGTCTTATCACACATGAAGGATCTTGGCCTGAAGAAATCATGAGGTACCCAATGGAATACTACGCACTCTTCGAACCCGATCACGACGCCGGTGGCTTCGTCGTAACCTTTCCCGACTTCGGCTACGGTGTAACCCAAGGCGACTCGAAGGACGAGGCTTACGAAATGGCGCAAGACCTGTTGGCGGCCATGATTGGGGACTTGATGGCGCGGGAAAAAGAATTACCCGCGCCCTCCAGACATCGAGGACGCAAGTACCGCCTGGTCGCCTTGCCGGCCCTCCAGGCCGCGAAGGTCGAGTTGTACCGCGCATTCCGCGATTCGGGCATTCGTAAAGCCGAACTGGCCAAACGCACCGGCATTGCGGAGCCCAACATCGGGCGCCTGTTCGACCTCAGACACTCCTCACGCCTCCACCAGTTGGAATCGGCATTCGACGCGCTCGGAAAAAAGTTGGTGCTCAGCGTCCAGGACGCCGCCTGACCCCTCAGCGCCGCGGAAAATCCAGCCGCGGCGTATGCCGCGGGGTTCACTGCGCTCAGAAAGTGAACGAGCACAGCAACTCCATCTGGTTGGCGGCCGTGCTCGCGGACCGCACGGTCCCTGCCGGATCTTTGGCCCACCGGGTATACCGCAATACCGGGCTGACCTGCATGGTCTTGTACCGCGCCTCGATTCCTCCACCCGCGCTGAAGCCGTACTTTGAAGGATTATAACCATTCAGATTGCCTGCCGCACGGAAGGAAGGGCCGGCCTCAAACACCGGGTGTAGCTTCGATTCGGGCCGGAAGCGATACTTCGCGAGCACTGGGAATTGCCATGTCACCACCGTGAACTCGAAACCGCTATCATCCGGACGTAGAGTGCCGGTTGAGTCGAAGATCGCGCCGTAGCTGCGCGCTCGAAAGGGACGGTACAACCCATTCCATTCGATGGACAGCGGACCGCTCAGTTCCAACTCCACCGCGACCCCGCCTGCATAGCCTTGCTCCTCGTGCAGGCGCTCCGGCCGGCGCATCTCCCTGAGACCGCCGGTCAACGGGACACCGCCGATTACTCCAAAACGAAGCCTATTGTTTCCAAGCCGCCATGAGGAAAGGGAGGTACCATAACTGATTCCCGTCACGAATTCGATCTGATCGCGTTTCGTCGCCGCCCGCGGATAATCGCCGTCATAGCGCCAGCGTGTGTACCGCAGCGCCGGTGAGATTCTGACGCGGGCAAAGCGCAACTCCACGCCTGCTCCTGCCGTGGCCCCGAACTGCGATGGCTCCGCCGGAGCTTGGTTGTGACGCGTTCTAAACGACGGCCCCGCCTCGATGAAAGGCCGTACCGCGCCGCGCCGGGGCAAGCGGTATTTCGCCAGAATCGGCCACTCCCAGGTGGTTGGGGTTGTTTCGCCCTCATTCCGCACGGTCCCATCCGCGAAAATAAGCCGTCGTTGAAGATGAAGGGTGCGGTGCAGGGCGTTTCCCTCAACAGAAATTCCTTTCCCAAGGTCGGCCTCGACCGACAGCCCCGCGAGGAAGGCGCGCGTATCGGAAAACCAATCGAACTTGATCGGGCCGGGACCCAAGTCCGGATTTGTGAAAACCGTTCTGGAAACCGGAAAATCCCGCGTAAGAGGCGCGCCCCCGATGAACCCGAAGGACACGCGGTGTGGGTACGACGAACCTTGAGCCGTTATAGTGGGCGGAAACAGCAACAGCAGCAATGCAACTCGCCTGGTCTTCATGATGTTCCTTACATCGTGTACCGCCGGGGACGGCCTGCTTACCCTCAACGCCGCAGAAAATCCAACATCCGGCGCACCGCCTCCCCACGGTGGCTCACGTGCAGCTTCATCTCCGTCGTCGCCTCTGCAAACGTGCATCCGAACGCCGGACAGTAGAACAGCGGATCATAGCCGAAGCCATTCCCGCCGCGCATCTCCTCGAGGATCTCCCCTTCCACCGTCCCCCGAAACGTGCTCACCACTTCGCCCTTCCGCGCCAGCGCAATCACACACACGAACCGCGCCCGCCGGTCCTCTGCTCCCTCGAGCCTCTCGAGCAGCAACCGGTTGTTCTTCTCCGTCGTCGCCCCCTCGCCCGAATAGCGCGCCGATTGCACTCCCGGCTCGCCTCCCAAGGCGTCCACCTCCAGCCCGGAATCGTCCGCAAACACCAGTTCCTCGCTGAAGCCGCTGTAGTACAACGCCTTCAACACCGCATTCTCCTCGAATGTCGCGCCTGTTTCCTCAGGAACCGGAATGTCCTTCACCCCAGGCAAAGCCTCGATGCGGAACACGTCCCCACCCAGTTCCCCGGCCGCATGCCCGAATTCCCCCAGTTTGCCCGCATTCGTCGTCGCGCAGTGGAGGATCACCGCGCTTCCTCGAGCGCCTGTTTCTGCAACTCCACCAACTCCGTCACACCCTTCCGCGCCAGCCGCACCAGTTGCGCCATCTGTTCATCGTCGAACGAATTGCGCTCCGCCGTTGCCTGAAACTCCACAAACTGCCCGCCCCCGGTCAGCACCACGTTCGCGTCCACTTCCGCCCGCGAGTCCTCCTCGTAGCACAGATCGAGCATCCCTACCCCGCCCACAATCCCCACGCTGATCGCCGCCACGTGATCCCGCAACGGCGACTTTTTCAACTGCCCGTAGTCCACCATCTGCTTCAACGCGATCGCCATCGCGACATACGCCCCCGTAATCGACGCCGTTCGTGTCCCTCCGTCCGCCTGGATCACGTCGCAATCCACAATCACCGATCGCTCGCCCAGCACTTCCATGTTCACCACGGCTCGCAGGGAACGCCCGATGAGCCGCTGAATCTCCAGGGTCCTCCCCGATTGCCGCCCTTTGTTCACCTCCCGCGGCGTGCGCGTCGCCGTCGCCCTCGGCAGCATCGAGTATTCCGCCGTCACCCAGCCCTTCCCCTGGTTTCGCAGAAACGGAGGCACCGTCTCTTCCACCGTCGCCGCGCACAACACCTTCGTATTGCCGAATGTCACCATCGCCGACCCTTCGGCCGTCAGCAGGTATCCCGGTTCAATTCGAACCGGACGCAACTGGTCCGGTTCTCGCAGGTCAATTCTCATTTATTTCACGCTGGAACTGAGGACCGCATAGAAGAGTAAACTCAACAGCGCAATCCCCGTCAGAATCAGAATCGCGCAGGGGACAGCCCCTGGTTTTTGCGGCAGGTTCTTTTCCTTTCGCCGCACCGGCTTGAACTTCGCCATAGAACCTTACAGTTTAGTCACACATTCGCGATGGGAAGCAACCTGATCTTCCACCCTCATCTCTTGGCAAACCGCAGCGCCTCGCGGAAAAACGCATCGAGCGCCTTTCGCGTTTCCTCCCCCCAATCCTTCATCACCAGCGCCACCACCGCCCGTCCCCGCTCCGCCAGCGCCGCCTGCGTAGCCAAGAACTGCGCGCGGTGATAGTCGGCCGTGTAATCCGCCTCCGGGATTCGTTCCCCCTTCTCCGCGATCATCACCGTGCTGAACGCCCCTCCATGCCCAATCACCATCTCGTGATACGAATGGTTCATCGCCGGACCTTCGTACACGTCCGCCGGCATCTTCCACCACCCCCGGAACAGCCGCTCCGCCGCCTGGTCCATCACCTTCCTTACCGCCCTCCCGTTTGCCGCATAGCGCAGATCCCCGAAGAACGTCAGTTCCGCGTAAGACACGGATTTGTCCGCCATCAATTGCCTGCACAGCGACGCATAGATCTCCGGAGCCGTCTTCGCCTCGGGCGCGGGTTCGGCCTTCACCTGGTTGTAATAAAGCGTAATCCCGCCCGGGAACTTCGCCTGCTTCGCCCCGCCCCTCACCTCGCGCCAAAGCGACGTTTTCTCCAACCCGCCGGCCTCTTTTCCTTCCGCCGCCACCCGGCTCGTAATCGCCTTGTACAACTCCACCGACGGCTGCGTGACAAAGTTCATTTTTCGCAGGTAGCCCATTCCGAACACCACGTGATGAATGAACTGCATATACCGCGAAAGCACTGTTTCCGCCGGGAAGTTCACCACCGCCACCGGATATCCCGAACGCCGCAGCAGCGCCGCCTTCTCCGCCACCCCGTCACCGTCGCCCTTTCTCACCACCGCCAGAAACACCCGCTCCTGGCAAGCCTCCTTCGGTGACCGGTAGTTCGCCAGTTTCACCCGTTCGCCCACCACCATCTTCAACCCCAACGCTTCGCTCTTCCCCAGGCTCTCCTCGAAGTCCTGCTTCGTCCAAACCTCCGCCCCGCTCCACGCCTTGGGAAGCATCAGCGTTACCTTGTCTCTCCCCGCCGTTCCCTGCGTGTGCAGGAATGAGGCCAGCCGGAACGCGTCGTCGGTCTCCTCTGCCGTGAGGAACGTCCCCGCCATCCACTCCTGTAAATCCACACCCGCCAGCGCCAGCGGATACAGGCTCCCGCACGTCAACGGGCCGCTATGCCGCCCCGCCGTCGAATTCCCGCCGTCCAACTGCACTTCCACTTTGCGATAACCCCGCGGTTCCGCGAACTGGTCCAGTAGCGACCCCGGCAGCGTCATGTAGATGAAGTTCGGCTTGCTGTCCACATTCTGCGTCTCATACAGCACATAGATCTTCGTGAGGTTCACTACAGGCTCATAGGATGTCATCCCCATCGCCATCCCCACCACCAGCGTCCGCTTCAGCACCTCCCGCAACCCGAGCTTGCTCCGCCGCTGCATGTCCTCGAGAATCGCCTTCAATTTGGCCGGATCCGTCGAATCCAGCACGTACAGCCGTGGACCCTTCCGCAGCAGCCCGCATGCGTTGTAGGCCGATTTGTCCTCCGCCGACCCTCCCATCCCTGCCCAGATCACAAATTGCAAGGGAACCCCGTGAGCCTCCCGGATTCCTTTCCGGATTTCGCTCACCTGCCGCTCCACCTCCGCCGGCCATTCCTCGTGTTGCGCGGCCAGCCAGCTTAAGTGAAACACGCCGTAGCTGTTCTTGGTTACCTTTCCCTCGGCGTTCACTTCCATCCCCAGGGCGATCAGCGGGTTCCGTCCCGGATCCAATTCCGCCAGCCCCTTCCTCCGGGCCTTCGCATCCAGCGCTTTCACGCGCTCCAGAACATGCTGTTTTTCAAACTCTGCGTAGGCCGCACTCGAATCAGGATTGTCATGGAACAGCTTCAGGGACACCATTACGTTTTAACATGGAATTGCGATGTTCTCCCGCCGCTCCTGCTTTCTGCTTC
>JADLBD010000288.1 GCA_020847975.1 Bryobacterales bacterium
TGAGCGTCCATTCCGGCAGCGACAAGTTCTCCATCTACGGGGCGATTCGCGACGCGGTTTCGCAGACCGGCGCCGGTGTTCACGTGAAAACCGCGGGCACCACCTGGCTCGAGGAGATCATCGGGCTCGCCGAAGCAGGCGGCGAAGGATTGGTGATGGCAAGGGAGGTCTATGCGAAGGCTTTTCACGATCGCGACACCCTTTGCGCTCCCTACGCCGCCGTCATCGACATCGACCCGGCGAAACTACCCGCGCCGGAAGCGGTGCAAACCTGGACTTCCGGGCAGATGACCGCCGCCCTACGCCACGACCAGACGTGCAAAGACTACAACCCGCACATGCGTCAGCTTCTGCACGTCGGGTACAAGGTTGCCGCCAAGATGGGCGCGCGCTACCTGGATGCGCTTGCGGCATGCGAGGAATCCATCTCCCGCAATGTAACGGAGAATCTCCTCGAACGCCACATCCTGCGCGTCTTTCCCTCCGGCAGGTAAAGAATTGTTAAGGACCTTGGCCGTGTGTAAACCATTGGCGGCGTCCACACATCATTGGGTTAGATTCCATGCAGGGTACACATTGCGAGGTTCCCAACGAACGAACAATCTCCGATGACGTGCGGATGATGTTGATGGTGAAAGCCGGCCATGCCGAGCAGATGGAAGTGCTGGTGGAGCGGCACCGCCGGAGGCTGATCCAGCATCTGAAGCGGATGGTGCACAACGCGGACACCGCCGAGGAACTGGCTCAGGATGTCTTCCTGAGTGTGTTTCAGGCGCGTGAGCGCTATGAGCCGACCGCCGAGTTCACCACGTGGCTCTTTCGCATCGCCACCAACCGGGCGCTGAAATGGATCCGCCGGCAGCGCCTTGCCGGCAGGGAAAGCATCGAGACCGCTCACCCGGTTGTGGTCTATCAATGGTCGCTCGAGCGGACCGAGAATCCGGAGCGGCTGCACATGCAGCGTGAGGCCCGGGGACGGGTACACAAGGCCATTCACGCCCTCCCGCCCCGGCAGCGCGACGCTGTCCTGCTGCACAAGTTCGAGGGCTACGACTATAGCGAAGTGGCGGAGCGGCTGGGGTGTTCGGTTTCGGCGGTGAAGTCTATCCTGTTCCGAACCTATCTTTCGCTTCGTCTCCGGCTCCCGGAAAGCGAACTTCAGTAGATCTCACTTCTCCCTGGCGAGCGCCTCGGAAAGGAACTGCGCGATTGACGTTGTGAGCGGCCTCGGATGGGGAGTTCGCGCCAGCGCCAGCGCCTGGCGCCGCACCACCCGGTGGCCCGCCACGCGAAACGTCTGGAAGAATCGCGGACCCCGCCGCAGCGCGTATTCCGGAAGCATCGAGTAGCCGAAGCCGTATTCCACAAGCCGCTTCAGCGCTTCGGTGTCTTCCGCCTGCATCAGCACTTTGGGTTGAAATCCGAGTTCGCGGAAGAACCCGTCAATAATGGTGCGCATGTTGCTTCGCGGCGGATAGAGGAGAAAGGGAGCCTGCGCCAGTTCGGCAGGTTGCATGGCCCCGACATGCCAACCGGAAACACGCGCCGGGGAATGGCGCAGCACCAGCAGTTCTTCCTCGAAGAGCGGATGGAGGATCAGGTCATGCTCGGGGTAGGGAAGCGAGATGAGCGCGAGATCAAAGCGGCGGTCGAGCAACCCCGCTACCATGTCTTCGGTTGTGGAAACAGTGACCAGAATCTGCGTTTTCGGATAATTCTTCCGCAGCAGCCGGAGAGGCTTACCCAGGCTGTGGATGAGCGTGGTGGCTCCGGTGGCAAAGTGGAAGGGACGCGTGTCCGTGGAGAAGTCGCCCGCGAACTCGCGGCGCATTTCCTCCATTTGGCGAATCACCGATTGTGCCTGTTCGGCCAGCCGCAGCGCAGCCGCGGTCGGTTGCAGACATTTGCCCACGCGCACGAACAATTCCGTACGCAACTCCGCGGCGAGGTGATGCAATTGCTGGCTGACGGCCCCCGGTGAAAGATTCACCCTCGCTGCCGCCTTCGTCACGCTGGCGCACTCGATGACGGCGAGGAAGAGCTGCAACTGATGCACGTCCATGATCGATCTTGCATATTGTACGCGGTTATTGGATCCACACGGTGACAGCATTGGCGTTCTTGCCATCCGCCGTAAGAACGATCTCCACCACTCCGCGCCCGGCAAGCGATTTCGGCAGCAACAGATTCACCTGGTCGAGCCCGGCGAAGGTCGGTTGCGGCCCCGCATAGAGCACCTGCGCCGCGATACCACCCACAAAAGCCTGAACGGTTTCCATGGCTGCGCCGCGGATTCCCGTCCCAAACAAAGCGAGCACATATTGATCGGAGCTGGAGCCCAGATCCAGCGGAAGCGCCGTACAGCCCTGGGAAGTACATTCGAAGGAGAGTTGCGCCGTCTGCGTCCCGCTCGCGTCGATGCGAATCCCCACAGCCGCCGCTGTGCCCTTGCCGCTGGCGTTGGCGGTGAACAGGCCCGGCTGTACTCTCGCAATTGCCACCGTTCCCGTGCTCCGCGTCGTGCTTCCGGAACTCACCGTCACGGCCGCTGTCCCCTCGCGCGTCCCCACCGGAACAACCATGTTGATCTGGCGTGGTGAGACGTAGGCCAGAGGAGCCGTCCTACTGGCGCCGGAGCTGTCGGTGACTTTCACCTGCACCCCGCCGAGCGTCGTGGGCAGTGTGATGCCGCTGGCCGATTCCGTTGCCGCTGTCACGTCCGGCGTGAACAACGTGAGAAGCGAATCCGGGGCGGCGGCTCCGTTGGACAGGGTTGCCGAAGAGACCGCGCGCAGGGGCAGGACAGCGACACGGCAGGCGTTGCCGCTGTCCACGAACGCTCCCGAGTTCACCACCATCGCCATCTCCGCGAAGACCTTGGCCGGCTCTTTCGGCGAGTCCCATCCGATCGGACTGGCCCACTCGCTGCCGGCCGCCGGGCATCCCCACGCATTGCATTCGAGCGGGATCAGCAGGGAAGGGTAGTAAACGCTCTGCACCAGTTCATCGCCCGTTACCGGGTCGAGTTCGTAAAGCGACATGAAGTTGTTGACGCGCGAATACTGGCGCACTTCGTTGCAGCCTCCCTGGTCGTAGGTGGCTGCTCCGGCCGAGGCTGACGGGCAGCTCACGGGAATGTCCACGCTCTGCGTCCCGATCACGTTGATTCCCGTCGCCGTCACCTGCCCGGTGCAGCCCGCGGAGTTGTACAACGTGCAGTTCGGCGCCTTGTAGAGATCGTGGTTCGTGCAACTGTTCCATTCATACCAGCCGTCGGTGCAGTCCGTGCGGCAGTTGCCGGCGTTGTCGCAAATGGGCGTGTTGTGACACCAGCCGTCGAACTGGTGGCCGTCGTGCTTTACCCCGAAATTCGAGGTGACGCCCCAGTTTCCGAACGGCGCCGAGTGAATGGGATTGGGACATTCGGCGGTGATCGTGCCAACCACCTTCCGGTTGCGGTTCAGCCCTGCCACCGACAGCCGGCACACCTGGCTGAGGGCCGGCAGCGCGAGCACGAGTCCCAGCACCATCCGCATGCGTACTCTTTATAACACTCCGTAGAAGCGCGCCATCCAATAAGGAAGGATGTAGTCGATTCCGGCAGTCTCGATCTTGCCCTCGCCTCCGCCGTAGAGCAGGAAGGGGCTGCGCTGCCAGAGGAAGTCCGTGCGAACGCGCCGCGGAACGGGGATGGGATCGCATGCCCGGTCCTCGCCGCAGGCCGCATAGACTCCGCGCAGGTCGATGTAATCATCGCGGCGCGGCCGCTGGAGCCACTGCTCGAGCAGCGCCCGCGTCTCCTGATCGCGCCCCGCATCCGGTCCCTGAATCGCGCGGTCAATCATGTTGAAGTGGGCGTTGCCGTGGCCGTCGATTGTCCGGCGCAGGATCTTGTAGGCGTCTTCGTAATAGCGGTGGTACGTGCGATTTCCTTCCCATCTCACCAGATGGTAGAACGTCAGCACGTCCAGGTTGAACTTGAAGTAGCTGCCGTGCGGGTCAGCCAGCTCGGGAAGGATCGGCGTCGCCGTGAGACTGCCTTCGAAGAAACGGCTCCAGCGGTATTTCGAAGAAAAATGGTCCGAGTTGATTCTCGCGCCGATGGCGAGCAGGCTCAGTTTCTGATCGGGGCGGAGCCAGAACACCGTGCTCACGCTGCCGTCGGGCATGATGACCGCCCAGTTGTCATCGAGCAGCCGGTTCAGCATCCGCGTGACCAGATCGCTGATGACCGACCGCACGCCCGGATCACCGATCATCTCCCAGGCTGCCCCCAGCCCGAAAAATACGCCGGCGTACTGGTCGCGCGACGTGTTCCCCACCCACTGGCAGGCGCGATCGAGGCAGCGGCCTTCGTAAATGCCGTGGCGCGATTCTTCCTGAATGAGTCCCCCGGCATAGGGGGAGTCCTTGGGAATGTAGCAGCGGGCGAGGCTGTTATACCCGGTGACGTCCACCAGCCCTTTGATGCCGCGCAGCGCGGCTATCGCATTGCTGAGGGCGGCGGGATCTTTCGTCACCTGATAGCGAAAGGCTTCCGCCGCCAGGTAATGGCCGGTCCAGATGGCGGAGTCCCCGCAGCGCGAATAGCCGGTCACGTTGCCTGAAGAGTCGAACACCGGATCGAGAATCGTGCCGAACGGAACATGGCGCGCCTGGATCTTCGCGGAAATGGCGAGCGCATCCTGCTCGGCAGCCGCGGCCGGCAGGCCGCATAGGAAGACACAGATAGCCAGTCGATACAACAATGAATTTACTCCTGAGGGACGCGGCCACTTTCACCATAGCGCCTGCAAACCATCAGGTCAATGGCGCCCGTGGACCTCGATCGAGAACCAAACCCGGTCACGTACTTCGATGCCATCGGCCTCCACATTGGGATAGCCGCGATCGGGGCAGAAGACATCCCGTTCGACGCGGTCCATCCGGAAGCCAAGGCGCTGGTAGAACCGTAGATTGCCGATGTCCGCCGTCGCCGTGGCGGCCACAACGCGGGCCGCTCCCGCCGAGAACGCCCGGTCGAGCGCTTTGCGGATGAGTGTCGCGCCGATCCCCTGGCCCTGCATGCTCTCCACCACAGCAACCGATTTGACTTCCCAAACCTCGCCGGAGGCGATCAACTGGACATGGCCAACGATCTGCTGCCCCCGGCGCGCCACGTACACTTCGCCGAGTTCGAAATAGCCGCGGATTTCGGAGGCCGAGTCGTCAGCTTCCTCAAACAGCGGAAGCAGTTCCGCTCGCGAACCGCGGAATGGTTCCACCACAACCGTTGCTTGCGGCTCGACGACAGCCAGATTCTTGCGGAAAAATTGAAGCTTTTCCGTGGGTTCGAATCCGAGGCGGCGATGAGCGGCAAGGCTCACACGATTTGCCACCGGCGCGTCGGAGCCGAGTTCGCGAAAGCCGGCGGCTCGCGCCCTGTCTTCGACAGCCGAAACCAGGGCACGCCCCACGCCGCGGCGGCGCAGATCCTCGCGCACGAACCAACCCTCAATGTAAGGCACGGGCCGTCTTTCGCAACCCTCTGCCCACGGGCGTAGTGAATAGATGAGGAAGCCGCCAACCGTTCCGTCCTGCTCCCAAACCAAAACGGTCTCGCCGGGATCTTCCCCTCCGTCGTCGTCCGGCCACAACAACAGCCGCAACGCGAGAACGTCCTGCCGGTCGGAAGATCGCATGGGACGCACACCCATCAGTTCACCTCCTGCAGATCCTGAAAGCGTCCCCTACATCTCCACCTTTTCCTTCTCACTGTCCCAACGCACCCGCCGCCCGTTCTTCAACGACAGGTTCGCCATCTGCACTACCAGCGCCGCCTGGAATCCCAGCACCACCGGCGCTGTGGGCCGGTTCCGCGTGCGCACGCATTCCAGAAAATTTCGGACATGCAGGTCTGTTGCGTATCCGAATCCCTTCTCGGAAGTCCGTGTAATCGACGGGGAATCTTCGGCGCCCTGCAAGTAAACCTTCAACTCCTCGCGTCCGATATCCATCCGCGCCTTATCCCCGTCCAACTGGTTCAACTGATCGTTGCGTGACTTGTACCGCATGGCGGCGTAGTTGATGGAGAACACCCCGATGAAATCCTCCGGGTACTCCGCCGTCACCACCACCGACTCCGGCAGATCGAAGCCTTCCCGGTGCGGTTTTCCCGCCGCCGCCGTCACCGCCAGCGGATAGCTTGCCGCCATCAGCATGTGCATTCCGTCATAGACGTGCGCGCCCTGGTCCGCCACGATGCCCCCGGCGTAATCCGAATAGAAACGCCAGTTGCGGAAGCGATCCGGATCCATCGCATGCCGCTTCGCCGGGCCCTGCCATTGCTCCCAATCGAGCGGCCCATCCAGCTTTGTGGCCGGGCGCGAGCCCAGGTAGTTGTTCAGCCACCACGACCGCACCATGCGCACGCTGCCGAGCGTTCCGGCCGCCACGATCTTGCGGCCCTCAATATATAGGTCGTAGCTGCGGCGCTGCATGCCCACCTGGATGATCTGTTTGGTGCGCTTCTCGGCCTCCACCAGTTCCACTCCTTCCTCCGGAGTCTGGCAGAGCGGCTTCTCCACGTACACATCCTTGCCTGCCGCGATGGCGTCCAGCACCATGCGGTGATGCCAGTGCTCGGGCGTGGCGATCAACACCGCCTGGATGCTCTTGTCGGCCAGCAGGTCCTTATAATTTCGATACGCCTTGGGCGCCTCCTGCTGCGCCTTTCGCGCCGTCGACAGCGCCCTTTCGAGATTCGGCTCGTACACGTCGCAAATGGCGTTCACGCGCAGCGCGGGATCCTTCTGAAACACTGTCATGACGAACGTGCCCCGTCCGCCGCTGCCGATCACCCCCAGCGATACCTGGTCTGAAGGCGCGGCCCCGGCAAGGAAGGCGCCTCCCCCGGCCAGCAAAAAGCTTCGTCGTTTCCATGTCATAAACTAAGAGCTTACTCCCCTCCGGAGACACGAGTGATGCGCAGACGAACCTTCTTTCCACTCCTCCTCGCCGGCGCCGCCAAACTGGCGGCCGCGGCGAAACCCGTCACCGTCAAGCTGCGAAGCCGCGTCGAAATCTTCAAAGGCTCCGGGCAGTGGCAGGAAGTCGAATTCGGCTTTCCGCTGCCGCTCGACAGAACGGCGGTGATCATCTGCGACATGTGGGATAAACACTGGTGCCGCGGCGCCACCCTGCGTGTGGGTCAGTTGGTGGACCGCATGGAACCCTTCCTCCAAAAACTGCGCTCCCGTGGCGTGCTCATCGTGCATGCTCCTTCGGAAACGATGACTTTCTACAACGGCGCGCCGCAGCGCAAGGCGATTCTCGCGATGCCCGTCATGACTCCGCCGGCGCCGCTCGCGCTTACCGATCCCGCGCTGCCGGTCGATTCCTCCGATGGCGGCTGCGACACGGACGACAAGTTCTACAAGGCCTGGAGCCGCGAGCACTCCGGCCTCACCATCGGCTCCAATGACCTCATCTCAGACAACGGCCAGGAAATCTACAACGCGGTCAAGCTGCGCGGCATCACCACGCTGCTTGTCATGGGCGTCCACACCAACATGTGCATCCTGAACCGCTCCTTCGCCATCCGCCAGATGACGAAATGGGGAATGAAGTGTATCCTCGTGCGCGATCTCACGGATGCGATGTACGACCCGAAGGACAAACCGTACGTGAGCCATCAGGCGGGAACGGAACTGGTGATCGAACACATCGAGAAATACTGGGCGCCCAGCACCCGCTCCACGGACATCCTCGCCGCTCTCGGGATGAGCTGATGCCGGCTGCCGCCGGCACGCTAGAATCGGAAAGATACATGAAAGCCCTGTTACTCAAGCAATACATGGAATTGGAACTCACTGAGATGCCCGAGCCGGCTCTCGGCGACGATGACGTGCTGGTGCGTGTGGGAGCGTGCGGCATCTGCGGAAGCGACATTCACGGCATTGACGGCAGCACCGGACGGCGCATCCCCCCTCTGGTGATGGGCCATGAAGCAGCGGGAACCATCGCCGAAACCGGCCGCAACGTGACCGCTTACAAGCGCGGCGACCGTGTGACCTTCGATTCCATGGTCTCCTGTGGACAATGCTTTTTCTGCCGCCGCGGGGAAATCAACCTCTGCGAAAACCGTCAGGTGCTGGGAGTCTCCTGCGGCGATTATCGCCGCCACGGCGCATTTGCCGAATACGTGGCCGTTCCCCAGAACATTCTCTATCCGCTTCCGGACAACCTGCCTTTCGAATACGCGGCCATGATTGAACCTGTCTCCATCGCCGTGCACGCCGTAAACCTCACGCCGGTGGAACTTGGCGACACCGCGGTGGTTGTCGGCAGCGGGATGATCGGCCTGCTCACCATCCAGGCTGCGCGCATTGCCGGATGCAGCCGCGTCTTCGCTGTCGACCTCGAGGATTCGAAGCTCGAATTGGCGAAGCAACTCGGCGCGGAGGAAGGCTTCAATCCCCGCAGTTGCGATGTGGTGAAGGAAATTCAAGCCCGCACGGGCGGGCGCGGAGCCGACATCGCCCTCGAAGCCGTGGGCGCTACCGAGCCCATCAAGACCGCCATCGCCGCCGTTCGCAAGGGCGGCGCCGTCACCCTCATCGGCAACATCAAGCCCGCCATCGATCTGCCGCTTCAGCAAGTGGTGACGCGCGAAGTGCGCCTTCAGGGAACCTGCGGATCGTGCGGCGAATATCCCGCCTGCATCGATCTGCTCAGCCGCGGCCTCATTCGCGTCGACCCCTTCATCAGCGCCAAGGTTCCGCTGAGCGAAGGTGCCGCCTGGTTCTCGAGGCTCTACAAGAACGAGCCTAACCTGATGAAAGTCATCTTGCAGCCGTAGCGCTGAGCGAGGAAACAGAACATGAGCAATCCGTTTTTTGATCTGAGCGGACGTGTGGCCGTGGTCACCGGCGCCAGCCGCGGTCTGGGCCAGTATTTCGGCCGCGCCCTGGCCCGCGCCGGAGCCGACCTCATCATCACCAGCCGCACCCTGGATTCTCTCAAGCCCTTCCAGCACGAGATCGAAGCTCTCGGCCGCAAGGCAGTGCCGCTCGAACTCGATGTCCGCGATTATGCAAGCATTCAGCGCATGGCCGAACAGGCCGCGAACGCCTGTCCGAAAATCGACATCCTCGTGAACAACGCCGGCTGCAATGTGCGCAAGCCGGCGCTCGAGATCAGTTGGGACGAATGGAACCTCGTGCTCGACACCAACCTCCGCGGGACATTTTTCGTGGCCCAGGCGATTGCCCGTCAAATGATCCCCCACGGCTACGGACGCATCATCAACATCGGCTCCGTCACCAGCGTGTTCGGCTATGCCGGGCTGACGCCGTACACGGCCAGCCGCGGCGGAGTGAAGCAGATGACCATGAGCCTCGCCGACGATTGGGGCAAGCACGGCATCACGGTAAATTGCCTCGCCCCCGGCTGGTTCCGCACCGAGCAGAACAAGGTGCTCTACGAGAACCAGGAGTGGTACGAATACATCTGCGACCGCATCCCGCTGAAGCGCCCCGGCGCCCCCAATGACCTTGATGGAGCGGTGGTGTTCCTGGCCTCGGAAGAGAGCCGCTACATCACCGGGCAGACCCTGCTCGTGGACGGCGGCATCTCCACGGGAGCCACGCGGGCCACGGTGGCGAAGAAGTAGGAAGGCGGTGCGGCGTGTTTGAACGATTCACCGAGCGTGCCCGCTGGGCCATGCATTGGGCGCGATCCGAGGCCAGCCGCCTCGGATCCCCACGCTTGTCCTCGGAACATCTCCTCCTCGGCGTCCTGCACGAGGAGAAATCCTTCTTTTATGCCGAGACAGCCGAAGACCTCATCGGCAAAATCGAAAAGGCCCTCCCTCGCGGCGGCGCCATTCCCGCCGGGGCGGACATGCCTTTGAGCGATGAAGCGAAGCTGATTCTCTCCACAACCGCGCAGGGCGCGGATGGCCTCGCCCACGGATCCATCGACGTCCTGCACCTTCTCTGGGCGCTCGTCAAGCACAAGGAGACCCACGCAGGCCGCCTCCTGGCCGAAGCAGGAATCACTCTCGATCAGGTCGAAGCCGAGATGAAGGAGCGCCGGTACCACTAACGCCGGCTGCGCGCCGGCGGCCCCGCTTACGACCACGGCGGACGCAGCGTGTGCCACTTTGTGGCCTTCTCGTAGGCGAGTGCGACACGCAGCGGCAGCCCCTCTTCGCACAGCCTTCCGGTGAACACAATCCCCCTCGGCAGCTTTTCCACGAACCCGCACGGCGTCACCGCCTGCGGATGCCCGGTGAGATTGGTGATGGTGAGGATCTGTCCCGCATAGGGCGGGCTCACCAGCACATCCCAACCGGCCATGAAGCGTTCCATCTCCTGCATCAGCAGCCGGCGTGCGCGCTGCGCGCGGATATACTCGACGGCGGGGATCAACCGCGAGGAGCGGAACGAGTTCGGCCATGCGCCGGGACCCTGGTCCTTCAACCGGTCCAAACCGCCGCTGCGCGTGAGGTCGTCAAACGCAGTGGCCCCCTCCGCGCTGAGAATGGTCAACAACGGCCCGGCATCGAAGGACGGCAACTCCACCGGGGTCATCTTCACACCAGCTTTTTCCAGGTCCGCCAGCGCCTGGGTATAGACCTGCTTCTCCTCTCCCTTCAACCCCTCGAAGTCCTTGTGCAGCACGCCCACCCGCAGTCGCGATAGAGGACGCAGCGCATCCCAGGCGAACGGAGCGTCGATCACCGTGCCATCCCGCCCGTCCGGTCCGTGGATGGCGCGCAACACCAGCGCGCAATCCTCCGCCGACCGGCAAATCGGACCCACCTTGTCCATCGTCCAACTCAACGCCATCGCCCCGTAACGGCTCACCCGTCCGTAGGTGGGCCGCAACCCCGTGGTTCCGCAGCGAATGGATGGAGAAATGATGGAGCCGAGCGTTTCTGTCCCGAGCGAGAAGCCTACACAACCCGCGGCGGTTGCCGAAGCCGACCCGGCCGACGATCCGCTCGAGGTCTGATCCTGATCCCACGGCGTCCTGGTCATCCCGCCGAACCACAGCCCGCCCATGGCCAGAGCGCCCATTGAAAGCTTGGCCAGAAGCACGGCTCCGGCCTTTTCCAGCCTCTCTACCGCCGTGGCGTTGTAGTCGAACACCTGGTTCTGATACGGTTCGGCGCCCCATGTCGTGCGGATCCCCTTGACCGCGAACAGATCCTTCGCTCCCCACGGAATCCCGTGCAGCGGACCACGATACCGGCCGAGGCGGATTTCGGCATCAGCGTGCTTTGCCTGCTCCAGAGCGAGGTCTTCCGTAAACGTAATGACGAAATTCAATCGCGGCGAGTATTGTTTCAAACGCGTCAGATAGAGCCTGGTTAATTCAACCGAGGTCACTCTGCGGCTACGCACCAGCGCCGCCAGTTGGAGGAGGGAGAGAAACGGAAGCCGGCCATCCTGTTTCCAGTCGCGGGGTATTGTGGGGCGGCTGGTGCGGAATGCGGCCCTCCTGGGCCACTGCTTCCCCGGCAACCGCGGCGAGAACGTCACCGCCGGTTCCGTGTCGAGCGGCACGTTGATCTTGCGCAGCGTCTCGATGTTCCCCAGTCCCCGGTTCACCCGGGGCAGCATCATCTCCAGCTGCCCGTCCGTGAACTCCAGGCCCATCAGCTTCAGCGCGCTCACCAGCATCTCCTTGCTGATGCGCCGCGGCTGCGCGCCTCCCGGCTGCTGTTGCCCACCGGCGCCCGGCGCGGCCGCGGCCAGTACGGCCATCAATCGAACCCACTCGCGGCGGTCCATAAATGTTAGAAAAAGGAATCCGCGGGCCATTTTGCCGCGTCTGTTTATCGTAGCAGAGTGTTCCTCAAACATCCCTCTTCCTGCCACTACAATAGGGAAAGGCAATTTCCATCTGGAGTGATTGATGCAAATGAAA
>JADLBD010000289.1 GCA_020847975.1 Bryobacterales bacterium
CCCGCGGATTCTCCGGCTGGTATCGCGGCAGTTCCTGCTCCATCAGCATGGTGGCCGTTGCCAAAGATGGCGATTCCATGGAGCGCGACTACTGGTATTCGGCCGCGCGCAGCTACCACAAGCTCGAACCGGCGGCCGCCATCGGCCGCAAGGCTGCCGAGCGCGCGCTGCGCCGCCTGCACGCCCGCAAAGTCACGACGCGGAAGGTGCCCATCCTCTTTGAGCCGCAGGTGGCCCGTTCCCTGCTCGGAGATATCTTCGATGCCGTCGCCGGCGATTCCATCTACCGCAAGGCTTCGTTTCTCGTGGGAAAGCTCGGTGAGCGCGTGGCCTCGAAGAATGTTACGGTGGTCGACGACGCCACGCTCCCGGGATTGTTCGGTTCCCAGCCCTTCGATGATGAAGGCGTGCCTTCCCGCCGCACCGTGGTGATCGAGGACGGCATCCTCAAGAGCTACCTCCTCAACACCTACACCGCGCGCAAGCTCGGGCTGAAAACCACGGGCAATGCCTCCCGCGGCATCACCGGCAACGCCCACGTCGGCCACGGAAATTTCTTCCTCCGCCCGGGCTCGGAGTCTCCTTCCTCCCTTCTTGCCGGCATCAAAAACGGATTTTACGTTACTGAATTGATCGGCTCCGGCGTCAATATTGTTACCGGCGATTATTCCCAGGGAGCCGCCGGGCTGTGGATTGAGAACGGCGAGTTGGCCTATCCTGTATCGGAGGTGACCATCGCGGGCAATCTCAAGGAAATGCTCTGTAACGTGCAGGCAATCGGCACGGACCTCGAGTTTCGCACGCCGGTCGCTTCACCCACGATCCTGATTGGGGAGATGATGGTCAGTGGCCAGTAAACCCGAAGCGAAACCGCTTTTCAGCCTCCCGCTCGTCCTCATGGCGCTCATCGCGCTGCTTGCCGGAGGAGCCTTCTGGTATCTCGGGCGGCATCCCGGCGATTCGGTTCAAGGTCCCGTGCTCACGCCGGAGGCCAAGGCTTACGTACGCAACCTCCAACTGAGCGGCGTGGAAATGAAGGCCGCCGAAAACGCCATCCACCAGCAAGTGGTCGAAATCACCGGCAAAATCACCAATAACGGAGACCGCCATCTGAGATCCGTGAAGATCACCTGCATTTTCTACGACCCCTACACCCAGGTGGTCCTCAAGGAACGGGTGGAGATCGTGCGCTCGCGGTCGGGCGGACTCGCTCCCGGCGAGACCAAGCCTTTCCGCCTGCCGTTCGACAATCTCCCCGAAAGCTGGAACCAGGCAATGCCTCAACTGGTGATTGCCGGGATTCTCTTTGGCTGACATGGCGCGCCTGCTTCTCGTCGATGATGACCCGGACCAGTTGGAACTACGCCGCCTTCTTCTGGAACAAGCCGGACATGAGGTGGCCGCGGCGGCATCTGTCGCCGATGCAATCAGCCTCTTCCTTTCCCATACACCGGAAATCGCCGTCATGGACCTGCGCCTGCCGCACACTCGCGATGGTCTGGCCCTCATTCGCCGTCTACGCTCCGAATCGCCCGCAACGCGCATCATGGTGCTTTCCGGCTGGTCCGCCGATCTCGCCAACCTCCCCGAGGAGCAAATGGTCGATCAGGTGCTCACCAAGCCCGTGAGGTCGCAACAACTGGTGCAATTCATCGCCAAACTCGCTCTCTGCCTCATCGCACTGCTGCCCCTGCGCGCCGCCACCGCCGGCAATGAATTCCCCTTCCAACTCGATGCTCCCGCCGAAGTGGTCGCGGACCTGGATTTAAGCGCTCCGGACGCCGATTGGGGCCGCCCCGGACGCGAAAGCGCGCTCGCCCTCATCACCGTCGATGGCGCCGGCACGCAGCACCTCATGGTCTATGGAGGCGGCCAGCGCCATCACTACCAGGTCTTCCTTGGCCCGCTGGAGCCTGGAGCGCACACTGTGAAGGTCGAGCGACACCCCGAGTACTCCGCGCGCGGGATTCACCTGGAAGTTCACAATGTAACCTACCGCCAGTACAAGCCCACGGACGCCGGCTACGCGGTGATCGCCAACGCGCCCGTTCTTTTCGCGCGCCGGAACACCATCGGGAAATTTACCGATGTTCCGATGATCCTCTATTGCGAGCGCCTCGGCGACGCCTCCCTGCGCTACACCATGATCTTCTCCAACGAGGACGGCGGCACCTCGACGCGCGCTCTCATGGCCCGCTGGGGGCGGACCACCGACATCGAATACATTTACGAGGTGTGGCCCGGCAAGACCGGCAAGCCGCTCAAGGCGCAGTTGCAGACCAACAATCACAAGGATGTCGAATTCCGCGGAAAGCGCGAGGGCTTCCATCCCTTGCTGGGCGTGGTCACGGACAACAACATGGTGGCCGATGACGCTGCCTCCCCCATCCGCTATCAACTCGCCCCGGTGATCGTGGACCTCACCAACGCCTCGCGCGAGAAGGTGATGGACGAGCATCCCATCACCTATCTCATCAGCGCCCGCGAACTGGAACGCGAAGGAAAGTTGCGCACGTTCGGCACGGCGGAGGGCACGAAGATCAGCGCGCCGGAAAACTATCTGTTCGTGGAAATGCGCGTGTTGAACAAGGACGCCCGCGTGGCAGTGCTGGTGCGCTTGCAGGAGGACAACTTCTTCCGCTCCTCGAACCGCGGCGTCTATGACATGGGAATCGAGCGCAGCGGCTGGGTCCGCACAGCCATTGAACTCCCGCCGGCGACGCAACCGGCGCAGATCGCCCAGATTGCTTTCCAGTGTCTGCCCGAGGCCAAGAGCGAAGGAGCAGGCTCCTGCCGCGTGGACGCCATCGGCAAGATGTTCTTCCTCAATTCCAGGCAGATTCCCGACCCCAGCTTCTACCGGCCGGGAATGGACCGTGGACCGTGGGTCATCCCTGCCGGAGATTTGCGGGTCCTCTCCCTGCGATGAGCCAGGACCTCATCCTCAGGATCAAAGTCATCCCCAAGAGCAGCCGCACGGAGATGGCGGGCGAAATGGCGGACGGCACCTTGAAGGTGCGCGTCGCTGCTCCGCCCGAGAAAGGCAAAGCCAACGCGGAACTTTGCGCGTTCCTGGCGAAACACTACGGCGTCCCGCGCGGCCGGGTGGCCATCCTGAGCGGTGAAACTTCGCCCCTTAAACACGTCCGCATCAAGCGCTGACGCTATTTCCGCAACACTCCTTTGTCAAAATGCAGAATGGTGACGCCGCCTTCCACCGCGTGCCGGTAGAGCCATTCCTCGTATCCCTCCACCGGATGCGATTCGATCTCATCGGGCGGCCCCAGGCGGATATACACTCTTCCGCGATCCGTCATCCAGCCAGGAAGATCTTTCCCCGGAAATCTTTGGTTCGCGTAAGAAATTCGCCGGTAATGCTCCTGCTTCGCTTCGTTCTCTTCGGTATCCGGAGTGGGATCGCGGCGCTTCCAGAAACCCTCGATGAACGCATTGCGCTCCTCGTTGCTCAACAGCTTCTTGAAGTCCCGCAGTTCCCAGTTCTCGATGATGTAGACCACATCTTCGTTGAGCCACTTCCTGTACGGCGCCGGGATCTCCGCGTTTTGCGAATACACATACGGAGCGATCAGGCACACCGCCGCTAGCGCCGCACACGCCGGGGCCATCCACGCGGCACGCGCCTCGCGGTCCCTGCCAAGCAGCCGCTCGACACGCACCCGCAGCGCGCCTTGCGTCGCCGCCGGCAGCAATGCCTGCGCGCGATATTCCTCCAACCGCACCAGCGCCGACGCCAGCGCCACTCTGTCTCCCAGCGCCGCCGCCGCCATCTCGTCGCAGGCGTATTCGCGCTCTTTCCGCATCCGCGCCGACATCCACCACACTGCCGGGTGGTAGAAAAGCAGCGTCTCGGCCGCCATTTGCAGCAGGTTCACCAGGTAATCCCGGCGTACCACGTGCGCCAGTTCATGCGCCAGAATGGCCTCCAACTGCGCCGGAGTCAGCCCGGCCACGGCCGCCGCGGGCGCCAGAATCACCGGCTTCAGCCAGCCGTATGCCGATGGGCTCGGTAGCCAGTCAGCGCGCCGCAGAAGCACTTCCCGCGTAATCCCCATCCTCCGCTTCACCTTGTCCAGCGCATCCTGCCATGCCTCGAGCGGAGCCTCCGTGCGGCGCCGCACCTTCTGAACCAGCGCCGCCCACCCTGCCGCCCGCCAGGCGCCAACGCCCGTCACTCCGCCAATCCATCCCCACGCACACCGGGACATCCACTGTGCCAAAGCGGATGCTGCCGCTACCCCGCCGCCCGGAGCCACCGCCGGTTCGAACCATGCTGCCAGCGCTGTCCACACAAACCACCCCGCCATCGCCGCCATCCCGCCCGCCGCCAGTGCGTACCGCAGCGTGGGCCGGCTTTCCACCGTGACCCGCAGCGCCAGCCACAGCGCCGCCGCCACCAACACCCCCTGCCACAGGGAGTGCAACAACGCCATTCCAATTGCGTACATCATGACTTCTTCTCCTGCTCGTCGATCCACCGCCGCATCGTCGCCAGATCCTCCGCCGACGCCGTCCCGCCCGAGATCGCCTGTTGCAACAAATCCAGCATCGATCCCCCGAAGGCCCGCTGCGCCAGGTCCTTCACCAACCGCCTCTGCATCTGCTCGCGCGGATGCAGGGCGCGGTAAACATGCGCGCGGCTCTGCTCATCCCGTTTCACCAGCTTCTTCTCCGTCATGATCTGCATCAGCTTCAACACAGTGGTGTAGCCGGTGGGGCGCGCCTGATTCAACTCCCCCGCCACCTCGCGCACCGTACAGGGGCCGCGGCTCCAGAGCACGCTAAGAATCGCCAGTTCGGCATCGGTGGGGCGAATCATGCCACTACAATATACGAAGCGATTCGTAGCTGTCAACGAAAATCTTCGTACCTCCCCCAGGTCTCGTACAATAGGATCAATGCCCGCCACTCCTTCCGCCACCGCCCGCTTTGCCGCCCGCTTCCCGCAGGCCCAAAACAACCGGTTCTTCCGGCAGGCGCAAGGACTCACCGTCTCGAGCCTCGGCCTCGGCACCTACCTCGGCCCCATGACCGATGAGGCCGATACCTCCTACTCCCACGCTGTCCTAGCCGCCATCGAAGGCGGCATCAATGTCCTCGATACTTCCCTCAATTACCGCCACCAGCGGTCCGAACTCGCCATCGGCGCGGCTCTGCGCCATGTCTCTGAACGCCGCGAGGAACTCGTCCTCTGCACCAAGGCTGGATATCTTGTCCCCGGCGCCACCCCCGTGCTTCCGGAAACGGAAATCGCGGGCAGCATGCATTCCATGGCGCCCGCCTTCCTCGAAGACCAGGTCACCCGTAGCCTCCACAACCTCGGCGTCGAAACCATCGACGTCTTCTATCTCCACAATCCCGAAACCCAACTCCGCTATCTCGACCCGGAAACCTTCTACAACCGCATCGCCGCAGCTTTCGAAAAGCTCGAGAGCTTCGTTGCCGCGGGGCGCATCCGCTACTACGGCGCAGCCACCTGGGATGGCTTCCGCCGCAACGGCCAACCCGACGGCCTCTCGCTCGCCCGCATGGCCGCGCTCGCCCGCGGCATCGCCGGCGACGCCCATCACTTCCGCTTTATCCAACTGCCTTTCAACCTCGCCATGGTGGAAGCCTTCGGACAGCGCGCTGAGACCCGCGATGGGCAGCGAATCAACGTACTCGAAGCCGCGCGCCAACTTGACATCACGGTGGTCGCCAGCGCCTCGCTGTTACAATCGCGACTCGCCTCAGGTCTCCCCGAACCACTCGCCGAAAAGCTCGAAGCCCCCGGCCCGGATGCCATCCGCGCCATTCAGTTCGCCCGCTCCGCGCCGGGAATCACCACCGCGCTCGTAGGCATGGGCAATCCCGAACACGTCCGTCAAAACCTCGCCATCGCCGCTTGCGCGCCCCTCAGCGCGGACAAATTCCAAAGCCTGTTCTCCGCATAAGCCGCCGTGATTCTCTCCACTCCCCCCGTCACGCACGAGTTCGACGAAACACAGGTGGATCGCGCGGTTGCCGCTTGTCCGAATGTGCCCGCCGTATTTCTCGTGTGGCCGGGGGAAGGCGCTCCCTACCTTGCCCGCACCGCGCTTCTCCACCGCCGCCTGATCCGCCTGCTTGCGCCGCGCAGCCATGCCTCAAAACTCCTGTACCTGCGCCCGGTCGCCCGGCGCATCGAATATTGGACCTACGGCTCGCGGCTCGAATCGAGCCTGCTGCTCTATTCCCTGGCGCGCCGCCACTTCCCCGAGGACTACGCCCGCATCCTCAAACTGCGCCAGCCCTCCTACGTCAAACTGATCCTCTCCAACCCCTTCCCGCGCACGCAGATCACCACGCGCCTCAGCGGCTCGGACTCCCTCCACTACGGTCCTCTCCCTTCCCGCGCCGCCGCCGAAAACTTCGAAAACGGCTTCCTTGACTTTTTCCAACTGCGCCGCTGCCAGGAGGATTTGCAGCCTTCCCCCGATCACCCCGGCTGCGTCTACGGCGAAATGAACAAGTGTCTCCGTCCCTGCCAGCAGATTGTCACCGTCGAGGAATACGCAAGCGAAGCCCAGCGCGTGGCAGCCTTCCTTCGCTCCGGCGGCGAAACGCTGGTGGATTCCATCCGCGCCGCGCGCGACCGCTGGAGCGAGGAACTCGAGTTCGAAGAAGCCGCCCGCATGCACAAGCGTCTCGAGAAGGCAGCCGCCATCCTCCAACTGCGCGGCGAACTCGCAACCGGCATCCAACGCTTGTGCGGGATTGCGGTCACTCCGGCAGTGGACTACGATGCCGTCGCGCTCTGGTTTCTCCTCGAAGGCGTCTGGCGCTACGGCGCGACACTTTCCCTGCGCGTCGAGGAAGGCCGCCCCGTCCCTCTCGACCGCCGCCTCAAGGAACTCGCGGCGGCCATTCCCCCCGCTGCCCGCATCCCCATACGCGAGCGCCAGGACCATCTCTCGCTCCTCGCCGCCTGGTTCTACTCGAGTTGGCGCGACGGCGAGTGGGTTCCCTTCCTCGAGCCCTCGGCTATCCCCTATCGAAAGCTGGTCAACGCGATTCACCGTGTCGCGCGCGCGAGAAACCCCACATAGCTACTGAACCCCCCGCTCCACCCGCAGTGAATTCAGATTCCGCGAAGCCTGCTCCGAATACGGACCCGCAATCCCTGTGCATTGGCGGAAAAAATCCGCCGCCGCCGCGTATCGCTCCATGTGGTAGTTTGCCCACCCCAGGTAGAACAGGACGGCTGCTTCCACCTGGCCACGGTCTTTCATGTAGGGAAGGCTCTGCCGCAGCGCTCTGTCCGCCTGCTCGAAATTGTTCAGATTGACATAGGCGTTCCCCACCATCAGATAGGCGGAACCCAGGTAGTACGCCTTGCGCTTCTCCCACTCCTTGGCCGCCACGCCATTGGGCTGCGCCCGTGAAGACACAGTCTGGAGAATCCGGTTGCCGGTGGCAATCACCTTCCCCAGGTTCGTGCGCCGTTCCATTTCGATCTGGCCGCTCAACAACAGCGCATCCAGGTCATCCGGATGGCGCGCCAGCATTCGCTCCGCTGCCGCCAATGCCTTCGCCGCATCTCCAATGGTGCGGTAAGCATTCATCAGATGCGGCCACGCCTGATCGGTGTAGGGAGAATTCGGGTAATTTTTCAGAAATTTCTCAAGTAATACTGTTTTGACCTTCGCATCCGCCTGAATCGCCTGCGTAAATTGATCGTATTCCCTCTGGGCCAGTAGCCCTTTGACCAGATCCTGCGTCTGTGCCCATGCCTTCGGATCCTCCCCGTCCGGCGCCGGCTTCCCGGCTATCTGCTCGCAAAGCGCCAGCAGCCGGTCGTGCCATTTCGCCGCTGCCGCCGCGTCGCCCTGCTTCCCCGCCGCCTGGTCGGCGCGGTACAGCGCATCGAAATCCTCGGGATGCAGCGCGAGCAGTTTCTCGCCGTACAACAGCGCCTTGTCCGTCTCATTCGAACGGGAATAGTAGACCTGCAGCCATTCGTACAGGTAGCTGGCGGACTTATCTTTCGGAAATTGCTCCAAAAACCGCAGAATCTGCTGGATTTTGCGGCTGCTGTCTATCTGGTGCTCGATCAACTCCAGTTGTTCGCCTTCCGGTGAGCCGAAAGT
The DNA here is from genome assembly GCA_020847975.1 of Bryobacterales bacterium. Classification (GTDB taxonomy): domain Bacteria; phylum Acidobacteriota; class Terriglobia; order Bryobacterales; family Bryobacteraceae; genus CADEFT01. The sequence goes on from JADLBD010000289.1 coordinate 8,127, forward strand.
GAACTCCAATTTGTAGCGCTGCGCCACGCACGGCGGAACAGCGAGAACAGTGCAAAGGCATCCTGCAACGAGGGTCTGGGCGCAGGGGAGTCTCAATCGAGCCAGAGCGCGGCGCATAAGCCGTTCCTCCCTCAAAAAACAAGTCTTATGGATGTCCCTCTATCTATCGGCTCGCTTCCCGCTCTCCTTTACCCCGCTCTTCCCCTCAGTAGTGCCATACAATGAATCGCTGAGATGTCCTCCCGACGCACTGCTCTCCAATCCCTTGCCGGAGCCGCCCTTGCCCCCGGCATCCTCCGCGCGCGCCGCACGCCCGGCGATAAACCCAACCTCCTCTTCCTCTGGACCGACCAGCAGCGCGCCGGCACCTTCGCCGCTTACGGAAACACCCGCTTCCATGTCCCCAACATGAACCGCCTCGCCGCCGAGAGCGTCATTTTTGACCGCTGCTACGTGACGCAGCCTGTCTGCACCCCCAGCCGGTCCTCCATCATCACCGGCTACTGGCCGCACACCAACGGTTGTGTCCATAACAACATCCGCCTCAGCCCGGAACGAAAAGCCCTCCCCGAACTCCTCGAAGACAGCAGCTATCGCACAGGCTACTTCGGCAAATGGCACCTCGGCGACGAAGTCTTCCCGCAGCACGGCTTCGAGGAATGGGCCGCCATCGAGGACGGCATCTACCAGTCCTTCTACTCCGAAGGCCGCGATAAGAACGCCCGCAGCGCCTATCACCACTTCCTCCTGCGCCTCGGCTACCAGCCGGATACTCCCAAAGGCTTCAGCCGAGGATTCGCCGCCAAACTCCCCGTCGAGCATTCCAAGCCCTCTTTTCTCGCCCAGGAAGCCTCGCGCTTCATCCTCAAGAACCGCGCCGAACCATGGCTCCTCTACGTAAACTTCCTCGAGCCGCACACGCCGTTTTCAAGCAGCCTCAACGATCTCCACTCCGAGCAGGAAGCGCGCCTCGATGAGAACTTCGAAAAAATTCCCGAGGGCGGGGATTGCCGGTGGTATGACGCCCTGCGCCGCCGCTATCACACCAGCAGGAGCGAGGGCCTCGATTATCGCACTCCCGCCGGCTTCCAGCGCGCCGCCCGCAATTACGCCGGCCTCTGCTCCCTCGTCGACCAGGCCCTCGGCCGCATTCTCTGGTCGCTCGAAGCCTCGGGGCAGGCGGAGAACACCATCGTCGTCTACACCTCCGATCACGGCGAGATGATGGGCGCCCACGGCCTGCTCTATAAGCAGGTGATGTATGAGGAGGCCATCCACGTTCCCCTCCTGTTGCGCGCCCCCTTCCGCAACCAGAAGCCGATGCGCGTGGCCCAGCCCGTGAGCCACATCGACACCATCCCCACCATGCTCGAACTGCTCGGGCGCAAGGACCGCATCGGGCAGCAGGGCGAAAGCATGGTCCCTATCCTCACCGGCAAGCGCAAACCCTCCGAAGTGTTCCTCGAGTGGACCAACGATGGCAAAGCCGACGGAGCCGGGCCCAACGCCCGCACCGTCACCACTCCCGATGGCTGGAAACTCGTGCTGCACGATTCCGGCAAGTCGATGCTCTTCCACCGCCCCAGCGATCCCCAGGAGTTGCACAACCTCTACGGACGGCCCGAGCACGCCCGCAAACAGAAAGAACTCACCGCCCAAATCGAGAGCTGGCAGAAGAGAAACAACGATACGATGCCTCTCCCGGAGGCCTGAAGAAGACAATGCACCGAAGATCCGTATTGAAAGCCGCGGCTGCTGCGCCGGCCATCATTCACTCCCGCATGGGGGCCGCCTCCGATAAGCCGAATATCCTCTGGATCCTCTCCGAAGACATGGGCCCGAGCCTCGGCTGCTATGGATATCCGCTGGTGCATACCCCCAATCTTGACCGCCTCGCCTCGCAGGGAGTCCGCTTCAACCGCGCCTACACCACCGCCCCCGTCTGCTCCGCCAGCCGCAGCGCTTTCAACGTCGGCCTTTACCAGATCTACACCGGCACTCATCACCACCGCAGCCATCGCAAGGACGGCTACAAACTGCCGCCACCGGCGCGCCTCCTCAACGATCGTATGCGCGAGGCCGGATACTTCACCGCCAATGTTCTCGATTTCGCTCCAGGCGCGCGCGGATCCGGGAAGACCGACTTCAACTTCACCACGCCCAAGCCCTTCGACGGAACCCACTGGAATCAGCGCAAACCCGGCCAGCCTTTCTATGCGCAGGTGAACTTCCAGGAGCCGCACAAAGGCCCTGCCTTCAAAGAGGCGCGCCGCCAGAAGGTGCTCATCGATCCCGCGAAAATACCTCTACCCTCCTACTATCCCGATCATCCGGTCGTCCGCGACGAGGTGGCCAACTTCCTCGATGCCATCAATCTGCTCGATCACAAAATAGGCCTGTTGATGCAAGCCCTCGAGCGCGACAAAGTGCTCGACAATACGGTCATCTTCTACATGGGCGATAACGGCCGCTGCCTGCTGCGCGGCAAACAATGGCTCTACGATGCCGGCGTACATGTGCCGATGTTCCTGAAATGGCCCGGCGTCACCAGGCCGGGGACGGTAAGCGATCACCTCGTCCTCTCGCTCGATCTCACCGCCACCGCCATGCTCGCCGCCGGCATCCCGCTGCCTGAAATCCTCCACGGCCAGCCGCTCATCGGCTCGAAGTACACCCCCCGTGACGTCATCTTCACCGCGCGCGACCGCTGTGACATGACCCTCGACCGCATCCGCTCCGTCCGCGGCGAGCGCTACAACTACATCCGCAACTTCATGCCTGAGCGCCCCTACACGCAGCACAACGAATACATCGAAACCCAGTACCCGACCCTGGGCGTAATGAAGGAACTCCATGCGAAAGGGAAACTCAACGCCGTGCAATCGCTCTTCATGGCCCCGCGCAAGCCGCCCATCGAGTTCTACGACATGCGGAATGACCCGGACGAAGTCCACAATCTCGCCGATTCTCCCAAGCACCGCGCCCTCATCCAAGGCTTCTCGAACCGCCTCGACTCCTGGCTCGAAGAGATGAACGACAAGGGAGCTATCCCGGAAAGACCGGAAGCGCAACAACTGTAATCCGGCATGCGGCCTCGGGCCTGCCCGTCCTGCTGTATACTGGAGCTAAACAAGAATCAGGGTTCGTCTCAAGGTCAGGGCGCGAAAACGTGGAAGCCGGACCCGCTCAGGGGTTAGCAAATGATAGCTCGTCTTTCCGGTGTTGTTTTTCTTTCCCTGCTGCTTGACGTGACTGCCAGTGCCCAGCTAGCGACCACCACTTCACTGGTCGGCACAGTCATTGACTCGAGCGGCCAATCCGTACCCAATGCGAAGGTAACCGCGGTGGAAGAAGGTTCGCTCACCACATACAACACCACCACGAATGTCTCCGGTTACTTCGCCATCGATTTTGTCCGCGTGGGCACTTACAGCATCACAGTGGACCAGCCCGGCTTCCAGAAGGTCACCAAGACCGGAATCCAGGTAAACATTAACCAGACTGTACGAACCGACTTTCGCCTCGAGGTTGGCACTGTTTCCCAATCCGTCACCGTAGCCGCCGACGCCACTGTCATCAAGACCGACGAGGCCACGGTGCGCGAAAGCATCAGCACACGCGCGGTGGCGGAACTGCCGTTGAACGGCCGCGACGCGATGCAACTGGCTGTTTTGACGCCCGGCGTATTGCGCGGCCCGAAATCCTCGGATACGGCGACGCCGCCCGGCAACGACTTTGTCGGAGCCGGAACACGCGAAATCTCCAACAGCATGTCGCTCGACGGCATCAGCGTGATGAACAACCTCATCACCAACACGCCCACGCGGCCGATGGTCGAGACCATCCAGGAAGTCGAGGTACAGACAGGAACGTACTCCGCCCAATACGGCTCTTACATGGGCGTCCACATCAACGAAGTCACTAAGGCCGGCACCAACGCGTTTCACGGAGCCGCCGTGGAATTCCTGCGCAACCAGGTGCTCGACGCCCGCGCCTTCTTTACGCTTCCCACACCCGCAAACCCGACTGCCGCCAAACCCCCTTTGCGCCAGAATCAGTTCGGCGTGGAGTTCGACGGGCCGGTCATCATCCCGAAACTCTACAACGGCAAGGACAAGACCTTCTTCATGGGCTCCTTCGAAGGTTTCCGTAATGTCCAGCAATCCACTTCGCTCTCCACGCAGATGCCGGCGGCCTTCTTCGGCGGCGATTTCTCGCAGGTGCCTACGAGGAGCATCACCGGCGGCGTGATCAAGGATCCCTTCAACGGAAACGCTCCGTTCCCCGGCAATATCATTCCCACCAACCGCATCTCCCCAGTTGTGCTGAAGCTTCAGCAATACTATCCCGCTCCCAACCTTTCTGGCCTGGCGAGCAACTTCTCCGTCCCTGTTCCAAGCACCGGCCGGTACAACCAGACCCTCGATCGCCTCGATCAGAACATCGGCGACAAGGTCCGTCTCTATGCGCGCGCCCACTGGCAGGATTGGGCCGGCTTCGGTGGCAGCACTATCCCCGTCAACTCCACCACCACTCCGACCACGGTCACCAACTACACCTTCGGCTACACGCACACTCTCTCGGCGAACATCGTGAACGATTTCCGCATTGGCCGCAACTATTTCAATACGGCCACCGTCAACCCGTTTACGGTCGCCGGCAACACAACCGCCGGTACAAGTCTGGGAATCCCCGGCTTCGACGGAGACTCCAAGTACAACAACCCGGGAATTCCTGATTTCGGCATCACCGGATTCAATGGCTTCGGCAGCGGCGGCACCAACTGGTACCAGAACGACAGCACGCTGCAAATTTCCGAACAGATTAGCTGGAACAAGGGTTCGCACGGCATCATGGCCGGTGTCGAATTCCGCCGCCTGGCCACCGGACGCGCCGCCGTCAACAGCCCTCGTGGCACCTTCAGCTTCAACGGAACGTTGACCGGCTATGCCCCGGCTGACTTCATCCTCGGCACGCCGGTGAGCTTCGGCACCGCGGGTCCGGAAGTCCGCGGCCGCGTCGCCTCCTGGCGCGACGGCCTCTTCATCCTCGACAAATGGCAGGCTTCCCGCAAACTGACCATCAACTACGGCCTGCGCTGGGAACTGCCTACCGTTCCCTACACCATCAACGGCAACGCCAGCATCCTCAACCCCGATCAGACTGCGCTCGTCGTGGCCACACCCGGCTTCGGCTTTGTCGCGCCGCAGCACAAACTCTTTGCCCCGCGCCTCGGCTTTGCCTACCGCATCACCGACAAGACCGTCTTTCGCGGCGGCGCCGGCATCTACTACAACCCCAACCAGACCAACACCTTCACCTTCCTCAATACCAATCCGCCGTGGAGCCCCATCTTCCAGTGCAACTGGTCCGCGGGCCTCACCGCGCTCAATTTGAACAATCCGTTCGCTGTATCCGCGGCCTGTCCCCTGCCCGGCAGCAACAGCGGCGCTCTCATCGTCACGCCGGCCTACAACCTCGCGCCGGCGCGGATGAATCAGTGGAGCGCCAGCCTCGATCGCCAGTTGTGGAATGGCGCGGGCCTCGAGTTGCAATACCTCGGTTCCCACTCCTACCACCTGGACCGCAACTACTACAACAACACTCCGCTCCCCGGCGCCGGCCCGGTCAACTCACGGCGTCCGAACAAGTCGTTCGGCCCCATCCGCACCATCAACAACGACGTCATCGCCAACTATGAGAGCATGAGCGCCATCTTCCGCCAACGCCTGAAGAAGGGCTTGCAGATCCAAGCCAGCTACACCTGGTCCCACACCCTCGATGTCTCCACCGACTCCAACGGAGGCGGCACCAACATGAACCCCTTCTGGTGGAGGTCCGACTATGGCAACTCCAACTGGGATATCCGTCACCGCCTCGTCGCTTACTTCGTCTACGACATCCCTTTCTTCGGCGTCACCAACCCGGTACTCAAGGGCGTGTTTACGAAGTGGCAGGCCAATGGTATCCTCATCTTCCAATCCGGGCTGCCGTTTAACGTCACCACCGGCACCGATACAGCCAACACTGCCGCCAGCGGCTCCTACCGTCCGGACCTGGTTCATGCGCCCTCGGCCAATTGCGGCCGCGGAAACCTCATCGGGTGCATCGATCCAAGCGCCTTCACGGTTGCCGGCCTGTATCCCATCACTCCCACGAACTTCGCCTATGGCAACGCCGGCCGCAACATCCTGTTCGGTCCCGGCTCGCAGACGGTGAATTTCTCCATCTTCAAGAATTTCCCCATCCGCGAGCGCCTTCAGTTCCAGCTCCGGCTCGAGACTTTCTCCCTCTTCAACCACACCAACTTCGGCAATCCGTCCGCGACAATCAACACCAGTTCCTTCGGCAACATCACCAGCGCCAGCGGGAACCGCAACATCCAGATCGGCGCAAAGCTCCAGTTCTAACGCCGCATCATTCGTGGGGCGGCGGCCCGGTCCGCCCCACACCCCCTCCGAAATTTTCCGCTAGCGTGGAAGTATGAGGCTGCTGCTCCTGTGCACTCTGCTTGCCGCCTGTCCGGCTCCTCTCGCCGCGCAGAAGGATTTTCTCACCGCCGATGAAGCCGACCAGGTACGGGAAATCCAGGAACCGAACGCGCGCCTCAAGCTCTACCTCAAGTTCGCCCGCCAGCGCATCGCCCTCGTCGAGAACTTCCTCTCCAAAGACAAAGCCGGCCGTTCCGCGATGATCCACGAAACGCTCGATGAGTACAACAAGATCATCGAAGCCGTCGACACCGTCTCCGACGATGCTCTCCGCCGCCACATCGATATCACCGAAGGCACTAAAGCCGTCGCCGAAGCCGAAAAAGAGATGCTCGCCAGGCTCCAGAAGATCCAGGCCAATAAGACCCGCGATTTCTCCCGCTACGAAAACGCTCTCTCCAACGCCATCGAGAATACTTCCGTCAGCGCGGAACTCGCGGAAACCGATGTCAAGGAGCGCGGCCACGATGTCGAGGCCAAGGATGCCCGCGAGAAAAAGGCCGCCGAAGCCATGATGACCCCGGCGGAACTGGCCGCGAAGAAGGAGCAGGACAAGAAGACCGCCGCCGAAGAACCCAAGAAGCGCAAGGCGCCCACCCTCAAGCGCAAGGGCGAAAAGTGAAATCTCCACCTCCTGCGTTACTCTGGTTCAAGTGCTGACAATCGAACCGCCTCTACTCGAATTCCGGAATATTACCGTCTCTCACGAAGGCCAGATCGGCCTCGACAAACTGGACCTTACCATTCATGCGCATGAGCACGTTGCCCTCCTCGGACCCAACGGCAGCGGCAAGTCCACTCTCATCAAAACCCTCACCAGGGACTGCTACCCGCTGTGGCGCCCCGATAACGTCGTCCGCATCTTCGGACGCGACACCTGGAACATCTTCGACCTGCGCCCCCTGTTCGGCATCGTCCACAACGACCTGCTGCAAAGCTACATCCGCTACCCCTACTCCGGCCGCGAAGTAATCCTCTCCGGATTTTTCTCGAGCGTCGGCATCTGGCCCAATCATGAGGTGTCCGGCGAAATGCGCGAGCGCGCCGGCGAAATCCTCGAGCAACTCGAGATCGCCCATCTCGCCGAACGCACCGTGAGCCACATGTCCACCGGCGAAAGCCGCCGCCTCCTCATCGGCCGCGCCCTCGTCCACCGCCCCAAAGCGCTCATCCTCGACGAACCCACCGCCAGCCTCGATATCCGCGCCACTCACGAACTGATCGAGATCATGCGCAAAGTCGCCGCCCACACCACCATCATCCTGGTCACCCACCACCTTTCCGACATCATCCCCGAAATCTCCCGCGTCGTCCTGCTGCGCAAAGGAAAAGTGTTCCTCGACGGCCCCAAACATGACGTGCTCTCGAACGAAGCGCTCTCGTCCCTCTTCGAAATGCCCGTCGAGGTGCTGGAACGCCGCGGCTTCTATCACCTCATCCAGGGCGATTGAGCCGGTCTACTGCTCCACCTGAATCTCCACCCGCGAAGCATGCCGCGCGCTGCGGTAGACGCGGTGCGTCGCCTTGACGAAGTCGCTCTCCTTCGCGTCAAAGATGTTCGCTGTGTAGCGCTGCGGATTGCGGTCAATCAACGGAAACCACGTGCTCTGCACCTGCACCATGATGCGGTGCCCCTTCAGGAACCGGTAATCCTGCGTGTGCAGGTCGATCGGGAACTCCGTCACCTGCCCCGGAACCAGCGCCTCAGGCCTTTCGAAACTATTGTGAAATCGCCCCCGGAACACATCGTTGGCCACCATCAACTGGTAGCCGCCCATCTTCGCATCGTCCGGAACCTTCTCCGGATACACGTCAATCAGCTTCACTACCCAATCGGCGTCCGTCCCCGTCGTCGACGCAAATAGCTTTGCCGTAATCTGCCCGCTCAGGGTAAGATCGCTCCCCAGCGTCGAACTCTCCCAACTCAGCACGTCCGGACGCAAGTGCGCGGGACGCTGATCGTCCGTCAGCCAGATTCCCCACGTCGATCCCGCGCCATACACCGGCAGAATCGGCCGCACCCGGTACGGAACCGGATGCATTGGATCAGAGACGAAGCTGTCCGATGCCTCGCCTTCCTCCGTAGGCGCGTCAAAGGACAGCGTCGAGCCTTCACGGAAATACAAACCCCGCGTGGCCGTGCGCTCCTTCGGCGGCCACGCCCCGTGCCGCACCCACTCGTTCGCCCCGGCGCGGAACGTGAGCGCCTCGGGCAGATTCAGCCTTCCCCTGTCCTTCAACCAATAAGCAAACCACGGAGCCAACACGCTCCCGCGGAAGTATTCCGCCGTATTTCCCCCGAACCGGATGTTCCCCAGCGAATCGCCTTTGCCGCTCATCCATCCACCGTGATTCCATGGGCCCACGGTCAGATAGTTGATGCCGCGCGTGTCATGCTTCTCCAGCGCCTCGTAGATGGTCACCGGGCCATAAAAATCCTCCTGGTCCCACCACCCCGCCACGTGCAGCGCTGGAACCTTCACCTCCTTGAGATAAGGGCTGGCCTTGCGCCGCTGCCAGAATGCGTCGAAATTCGGATGCTCCACAAAGTCGTTCCACGACGGGAAGCGCCCATGAAAGTATCTCCGGTTCGCGTTGCCCAGCGGACCCAGCGCCAGGTACCACTCGAACACATCGTATTTGTCGAACTCGAACGGCTTGTTCTCCTTGCCTGCCTCCAGGCTCGACACATACTCGAAGCCGTAGCTCAGGCGGAACGCCCCGTTATGGTGGAAATCGTCGCCGAGATACATGTCATCGGGCGAAGCCTGCGGGGAAACTGCCTTCAGCGCCGGATGCGGATCGAGCATCGCCATCACCGTCAGCCACCCCGGATACGACACGCCCATCATCCCCGCGCGCCCGTTGTTGTCCGGAACGTTGTGCAGCAGCCACTCGACGGTGTCGTAGGCATCGGTGGCCTCGTCGATTCCGCCCGATGCCCGCGGCGGCCGGATCATCACGAATTCGCCCTCGGATGCATACTTCCCGCGGATGTCCTGGAACACCCAGATATAGCCGTCCTCGGCGAGTTCCTTGTAGCGGTCCGCCAGGCTGTTCTGTTGCAGCTTGCAGTTGTACGGCGTGCGCACCATCAGAAACGGCAGCCGTTCCCCGCGCTTCGCCGGCGTCAGAATCTCCGTGTAGAGCCGCACTCCGTCGCGCATCGGGATCATCACTTCGCGCCGCTCGAAACCGTCCGGAGCCGGGCGCGTATCCTGCGCCATCAGCGCAGCCGCAAACAGAAAAATCAACATTCTCATTGACCCGCGCCGCCCGCCAGGCGCTTGCGCTCCCCATCCCATCGCCATGCCGCATCCGCCCCCTGCAAGTGCACTCCCCCCAGCCACACATCGATGCCGCCGCGCTCGCGGATCCAATCTGCCTCTCCCCGCAGCAGCCGCGCTCCCAGTTCCGTCAACTCATAGCCGTCGTTTTCTCTCGCCGCCGCGGGTTCCGAGGCCAGCCGCTCCAATCGCGAATACACGGACGAGTCTCCCATGAACATCGGCTCCTCGTATTCGCAAAACGCCTGGAAGATCTCCTCCGGCGTCCGCTGCCCCGCCGCCAACGCCCGCAAAATCTGCTCCTCCGATCGCGACAACCCGTTCCGCACCGAAGGATACTCCTCGAAGAATCGCTCGAAGTTCATCCGCAAGTACGGCAAAGGCGCATTGCTCGCTCCCAGCACCGCTTCCATATCCCGCGGGTCCGCTGAAGTGAACGCCTGCCACGCCCTGTGCCCCAACTCGAGTTGCGAGGGATGCACTTCCTTCCGCATCGGAAACACGCCTTCCAGCACTTCGCCCGGCATCGCTCCCAGGTACCCTTCCGGATGAATCAGGCTCAACCTTGCCGGCACCGGAGGATTACGGTAATACCAGTCGAGCACCTGCAACAACTGCAACTGGTCAAATAAATTGTGTTCGAACCACAACACCACTTCGTCCTGCTCGCGGCTCTTGGCTAATGTCGCGTCCCGCCGCGCCAGTTCCGCCCGCGCCTCTTCATAGGAGGCCCATCCGGAATCCGCCACAAACCGCGCCCGAATATCCGAGAACTCCTCTATCGTCTCCGTCCTCGGCGCCGGACCTTCGTGCAGAATGTCCCGCCAGGACAGATACTCGCCGGGCATGGAAATCTCTTCGAACAAAGCCACGACCGAATCACCGTTGGTGATGTGCAGCATGAACCAGCCTTTCAATGACCCGGATCTCCGTCTGCGTCTTTCCCGCGACATACGCGATGCGCCGGCCCGAGCCGTCCAGCCGCACCGCTCCCTGCTGCTGCAGGTTCCAATCGAGCTTCCGTGGCCCCGTGCCATCCAGCGCGATCCGCCACAGCGCCGGCGGATCGCCCGGCGTGCTCGCCAGCAGCCATCGCCCGTCGCGCCCCCACTCGAGTCCGTTGATCGCGCCTCCGCGCACGTTCGCCGCCTGCCGCGGTTCGCCCCCCTCGAGCGGCAACACAAGCACGGCCTCCGCCCCTTCACTCTGCATTGCGAACGCTATCCGCCGCCCGTCGGCGGAGATCGCCAAATCGTGCAGTTTCGCCTTCGCTCGAGCCCGGTAGATCACCCGCGTCTCCCCGTCGAGCGGCCCCATGCGGATCGCTCCTTCCTCCGGCTGGATGAAGCACACCGCCTCGCCCCCGCGCGTCCACACCCCTTCAAACCCGCGGTAAGTCTCCGCCGGCGTCAGCGCCACCGGCTTCACCGCCGCGGTCTCCGCGTCGATCACGTACAGCCCGCGCTCTCCGTGCCGGTCGCTTCCGCCCGCGAGAAATCGCTTCCCGTCCGGCGACCAGCGCAGGTGATCGAGCGAGGCCAGCTTCGGAGCGAGCACCGCCGCTTTCCGCGTCTCGGTATCGTAGATCGCAATCACCACCGATTCCTGCCCGAAATTCTCGTTCCCCGCCCGCGTCAGAAACGCCAGCCGCTTTCCCTCCGGCGACCAATCCGGCGTTCCCTTCCCTTCCGCCACCGCCGCTTCCCCCGATGGCGCACCGTCGAGCGCGGCAATCCGCACTTGCGGCTCGCCGCTGCGAAGTGCGTAGTAGTAGTCGCCGCCGTCCGTGAACCCCAGAGGCAGCGCCCGCCCAAGGTCTTTCTCGATCAATTCCGGATCGCCCCCGCTCATCGCCTGCAGCCACAGGTCCGTGGTCCCCGCGCGCGTGCTGAGAAACACAATCCCGCTGCCGTCCGGCGTGAACAGCGGAAACACGTCGTTCACCTGCCGTTTCATCGCCGGCATCTTCCTGCTCCCATCCGTCGCCAGCAGGAACAATCCCCGTGCCCCCTCGCCCTCCCGAAGCAGATCGTCATAGACCACCCACTTCCCGTCGGGCGAAAGGTCCATCTTGTTCGGATACACCCAGTCGAGCGATTGCAGCACCTTCACCGCTCCGTCCCCCGCCGGCACAAGCGCGATCTGGCTGATGTTGTCGTTGCGGAAAAACAGCGTCAGAATCTGCTTCCCGTCCGGCGTCCAGGAACACGGTTGAACAAAACGCCGCTCCTCGTTGTGCTGCAATGTGCGCTGCGCCTGCCCGTCCGCCCCAATCACGCGAAGATCGTAAAACTTCTGCTGGTTGAACCAGGCGTACGCGATCCACTTGCTGTCCCGGGAAACTGCCGAGAAATACGCGAACTCCCCGGGATGCGGCTCACCCCCGGTAAGCCTTCGCACCTCGCCGCTCGCAATCTCGCGCACTGCCAGATCGCCCGTCGCCGCATCCACAATTGAAAGGAATCTGCCGTCCCGCGATGGACCGCCCAAATGGCTCGCCTGCCCGTCCGCCCACACCCTCCGTGCCCGCGCGGATGTCGTTCCACCGGGCAGAAAAGCCGGCAGCAGGGAAGCAATGCAGGCGCGCCTTGAGAGCACGTGGCTAGTCTACCATCGCCGCGCTTCCAGGGCCTACCGCCCCGCCTGCTGTTCCGCCAGCGGTCCGATAACCGGCAGCACCAGTTTCTCCCCGTTGTAGGCCTTCCACATCAGGAACAGCCACAGCAGGAACACTCCGAAGCTGGCCGCCATCTCCACCAGCCCGAGCATGATCTTCAGAAGTCCCGGCAGGAAGATCATGAACATCCCCAGGCCAAAGAACACCACAAACAGCCCGAGCGCGAAGAAGATCGCCTGGAAAGCATGGAAGCGCACACGCGGATTTGTGTTGTACGGAGGCAGCACCAGGAACAGAATCCCTGTAATCAACGTCAGCGAGTAGCACAGCGCCGCCGCCATGTTCTCGGTCAAGCCGGACGCTCCCGCGCTGGCGCTGGCGCCGGCGCCTCCACCCCCCGCCGGTGCCGTCCCCCCGGCCTGCGGAGGCGCGCTCCCGATGTTTGCTCCACACGCCGGGCAGAAGCGGCCTTCCACCGACGCGCCACAATTAGGGCAAAATGCCATGACTCCCTCCTTACTGATTCTCTCGTCTGTCAGCCGCCTTGTTCCTGCCGCGGCGCCGGAAACAACCCATCCAATCCCGACTATAGTAACAGGAGTAACAGACAACGGCGAGGTCCCTCAGGGCCGTTTCGCCCGCGCCTTCTTTCTCCTTGGCGCAGGCTCCCACAGAGAGAATTGGAGCCTTTTCTCCACCGCGTCCACACGGTCCAGCACCACCCTCACCTGATCCCCAATGCTGAATTGCCGCTTCGACCGTTCTCCCACAATCTTCCGCGTATTCTCGTGATATCCGAAGCGTTCCCCTGGCAGCGAATCGATCGGCACCATCCCTTCCACGAACAGATTCTCCAACTCCACAAAGAACCCGAACTTCGCCGTCTGAATGATCAACGCCGCGAAGTCCTCACCCACACGCCCCGCCATGAATTTCAGCTTCTTCCACTCCACCAGTTCCCGCTCCGCCTCGGCCGCGCGGCGCTCGGTAAAGGAGCAGTCGTCCGCGATGACGCGCAGTTCCTGCTCCGCGAACGGAGCCTTCCCACCATCGAGCCACGCGCTCAACACGCGATGCACCATCAGGTCCGGATAGCGCCGGATAGGCGATGTGAAGTGCGTATACGTGGGCGCGGCCAGCGCGAAGTGCCCGCTGTTCTTCTCGCTGTAGCGCGCCTGCTTGAGTGACCGCAGCATGAGGTAGCTCAGGATCCGCTCCTCCGGCTTCCCCTCGATCTTCGCCACCAGCTTCTGATACTGCCGTGACGTCACCAGCAGCCGCCGCTCGTCCACCAGCAGCATGTCCCGGTTGATCTTGCGGCCATCGCGCCTGCGGTCCGTCACATGATGCCGCATCACGGGAATCGCCCCCACTCCCAGCGAATAGCCGAAATGCGCCGCAATCTGTTCGAAATCCGCTACCCGCTTGGCATCCGGCGGCTCGTGGATGCGGTAGATGGATGGCCACTCCATCCCTTCCAGATGCCCCGCCACCGCCTCGTTCGCCGCCAGCATGAACTCCTCAATCAGCCGGTGCGCCACGTTGCGCGGAGCCCGCGTCACCCCCACCATTTCCCCGAATTCGTCGAACTCCACCAGCGGCTCCGGCAGGTCGAAATCGATCGACCCGCGCCGCACCCGCTTGCGGTTCAGTATCTCCGCCAACTCCCGCATCATCTCGAAGCGCTTCACCAAAGCCCCGTAGCGCTCCCTCTGCGCCGCGTCGCCCTCGAGCACCAGGTGGACGTTCGTATAGGTCATCCGCTCTACGCTGCGAATCACGCCGCGCGTGAACTCCTGCCGCACCACCTCGCCCGCCTTGTCGATCTCCAGCAGCGCCGACAGCACCAGCCGGTCCACCCGCGGCTTCAACGAGCAGATCTCCGTCGAAAGCTCCACCGGCAGCATCGGCACCGCCCGATCCGGAAAATACACGCTCGTCCCCCGCATCGCCGCCTCGTGATCAATCACCGTGCCCGGACGCACGTAGTGGCTCACATCCGCAATATGCACCTGTAGCGCCCAGTGCCCGTTCGCCAGCCGGTCCACCCACACGGCATCGTCAAAGTCCCGCGCCGTCTCCCCGTCAATCGTGACAATGTCCAGACCGCGAAAATCGCGCCGCCCTCGAATCTCCTCCTCGCTCACCCTCTGCGGCACGCTTCGCGCCGCCGCGGTCACGTCGTCCGGAAAACGATGCGGGATATGGTGCTTGCGGATCATGATCTCGACATCCACGCCGAAATCATCCGCATGCCCCAGCACCTCGATCACCCGCCCTATCCCCGCTTCCTCATCGGTCGGGAACTCGAGAATCTGCGCCACCACGATCATGCCGTTCAAATCCTCGGCGCTCTTCACCACCACCGGCGCCGCCCCCACCCGGTCCGCCGCTTTCTGCTCCGCCGGCAATTCCAATCCCTCCGGAATGAAGATCCATTGGCGGATGCGGTCATCGTGGGGAATGACGAAGCATCCGCTGCGGCGCACGCGGAATTCGCCCACTACGTCGTTGTGCGCCCGCTTCAGCACCCGTACGATTTCAGCCTCCGCCCGCCCCTGCGGCCCGATCCGCAGAATGCGCGCCAGCACCTTGTCCCCGTGCATCGCCTTGTCCACTTCCCCCGGCGGCAGGAACAGGTCTCCGCTGATGCCTTCAATGGGCGGCTCCATCACTACGAACCCGTACCCGTCGCGATGCGCCACCAGCCGCCCCGCTGCGTATTCGCGATTCAGCCGCGTCAGCACGTAGTGCCCCGATCGCGGCTGCACCAGTTCTCCCCGCTGCTCCAGGCGCTCCAGCGCATCCTCCAGTTCCTTCCGCGTGGCGCCCTTGGCGCCCATCTCCCGCACCAGTTGTTTGAAGCTGGCGCGGGCATGCGGCAACCGCGCGATATGGTCTAACAGAATGGCGTCATTCATCGTGTCGAGGGGTGGGCTCTTCCTATATCCTAAAGCCTATGGAGTTGAAAGCGGTTCGCCTCGAGATCCCTGCCGGCGCAAACATCATTCTCGGTCAATCCCACTTCATCAAGACAGTGGAAGACCTCTATGAGGCCATCGTCAACACGGCCCCGCACATGAAATTCGGCATTGCCTTTAACGAAGCTTCCGGAGCGTGCCTCACGCGCGTCGAAGGCAACGACGAGGAGATGAAATCCTCCGCCGTCCAAAACGCCTCCGCCATCGCCGCCGGGCATACCTTCGTCATCGTCATGAAGGAAGGCTTCCCCATCAACATCCTTGGCCGCATCAAAGACGTCCCCGAAGTGGTTGCCATCTTCTGCGCCTCTGCCAACCCGGTGGAGGTGATCCTCGCTGAAACCGCCCAGGGCCGCGGCATCCTCGGCGTCATCGACGGCGAGCCGCCCAAGGGTGTCGAAGACGAATCCGGCCGCGAATGGCGTCACGGCTTCCTCAGAAAGATTGGGTACAAACGATGATCATCACCTCCGAACAGGAACTCGACGAACTCCTCTCCCGCCCCACGAAGGCCGATTGCGATCTGATGGCCGGCCTCGACGGCCCCCTCATCATCCTGGGAGCCGGCGGAAAAATGGGGCCAACCCTCGCCCGCCGCGCCGCCCGCGCCGCCGAGGAAGCCGGAGCCTCCTCCCACGTCATTGCCGTCTCCCGCTACTCCACCAATGACGTCCGCGAAAGCCTGGAAAAGTGGGGCGTGCGCACCGTCAGCGCCGACCTTCTCGACCGCGAACAGCTCGCCACGCTCCCCGATTCCTCCAACGTCATTTACATGGCCGCCCGCAAGTTCGGCTCCACCGGCTCGGAATATCTCACCTGGGGCATGAACGCCTGGCTCCCAGGCATCGTCGCCGAGCGCTACCGCAGCGCCCGCATCGTCGGCATGTCCAGCGGCAACGTCTATCCGTTCGTCCCCGTCGCCTCCGGCGGAGCCACCGAGTCCACCCCGCTCGTCCCCGTCGGCGAATACGGCCAGTCCGCCCTCGCCCGCGAGCGCATCTTCCACTTCTTCTCGCTCCGCTACGGCACTCCGGTGGCCATCGTACGCCTCAACTATGCCGTCGAACTGCGCTACGGCGTCCTGCTCGACATCGGAGCCGCCGTCTTCGAGCGCAAGCCCATCGACCTCGGCATGGGCAGCGTCAACGTCATCTGGCAGGGCGATGCCAACTCCGTCATCCTCCGCAGCCTCGATCTCGCATCCTCTCCGCCCGCCGCCCTCAACCTCACCGGTCCTGAAACATTATCGGTCCGTTATGTTGCGGAACAATTCGGCCGCCATTTCGGCATCGATCCTCAATTCACCGGCCGGGAAAGCGACACCGCGCTGCTCAACAACGCCTCCCGCTGCCATCGCCTCTTCGGCTACCCCTCCGTCACTCCCGACGAGTTGATCGAGTGTACCGCCCAATGGATCGGCATGGGCGGAGCCACGCACGGCAAACCCACCAAGTTCGCCGTCCGCGACGGCCGCTTCTAGCCCGCTACTTTTTCCCGTACCCCTGCCACACATACTCCAGGGCTTCCGGCAGCGTCTGCTGCTTCACCGCCCGGTCCGTATGCCCCGCGTTCGTGGCAAAGACAAACTGGTAGTGATACCCCTTGGCAGCCAGCGCCCTCGCCATGTTCTCGTTCGCCAGCACCCAGTCGTGGTAGTTGTCCCGCGTGATCAAATTGTCCCGGTCGCCCACTTCCATCCAGATACGAATCGGCTTGCGCGGGCTGTTCGGAATCAGGTGCTCATGGAACTCCCAGGCTCCGTGCGGCGTCTCCGCGTTCACCGGCCATTGCTGGTTCACATACGTTCCCGAATACGTCAGCACGCGGTGGTAAAGCTCAGGATGATACCACGCCATGATCAACGCGCATGAACCGCCGGAACTGCCGCCCATCGTCGCCCGCCCATCAGGATCCTTCGTCAGCTTCACCTTGTATTGCTTTTCCACCAGCGGCAACACTTCATGCTCGACAAACTCCGCGTACCTGCCCGACATCGTGTCGTACTCGAGGCCTCGTTCACTCCCCTGCGCGTCGCCCCCGCCGTTCCCGATTGAAATGGCAATCATCGCCGGCACGCGCCGCTGCGCGATCAGATTGTCCAACGCCGGGAACAGCAGTTTGTCCGGACCGTCCGCACCCACGATAAACGGCGCTTCCGTGCCCGGAACATATTCCTTCGGCACATACACCGTCACCTTGCGCGTATAAGGAGCCGCATGGCTCGAGACGATCACCTTCGCCGGATCCGCCGGGTCCGGCTGCGGATAAGTGTTCGCCTCGCGCACAATCCCCGGATAATACCTGCTGTCCGCCGATTCCATCGTGAACGTGTACACGTCCCCCTGCGGCACGCCCTCCTGCACTGTCATCTCCGGCGCCGGATTGTGCGTCGGCCCAAGGATGAAGTTCCCATCTTTCGCCGGAGCATTGGCCCCATCCGGCAACTCTCTTGCCTGCACATAACCCGGCGTGTGCGCATCGCGCACCGGAGCCTTCGGCCGCGGCGGGCGCTTGGTTGCGGTCTGGGCCAGGAGCATTCCAGGACCGGTCATGATTCCCAGAACCACAACGGTTGAGAGACGAAACAGAAAACCCTTCATTAACCACCGATCTTATCTCAAATGATCGTGTAAGGCGGATTGAATTCCGGCACCCCTGCATGCCTCCCCGCGATCCACCGCAGCACGTAAATCTGCCGCGGATCGGTAAGCGACCCCGTCGCCTTGTTCCGCAACACTTCGAGCAAAGCGTGCGCCCCCGGGTCCTTGTAGTAATCCATGTCCGGCTCCACTTTGATGCACTCCGCCCCGTTGATCGCCTTCCTGTCGTTCTCGTGGAACGTGATCTGCACGTTCGCCTCGCCGAACTGGACCTGCTTGAAACTGCATGTTGCTCCCGTATGGAAGATCGCCGACCCGACCTCCGGCGCGAACTCTCCCTCCAAGGCCGCGCGCCGCACCTGCTCCACCAGTTCCGGATCGGCCCACGCGAAAAACCGGTCCTGCTGCATCGTGTCGTCCCACATCATCTCCCGCATGTAGTCCAGCGGGCTGCCGGCCGGCAGATGGATCTCCTGCATCGCCGTCAGCAGATTGAACACGCAGGCAAGCACCGGAACCCGTCTCTCGAGCAACTCCGTGTACCGGTTTCCGGCCTCTTCTGGACTCGCGGAGCCTGCCCCCAACAACCCCGCAAAATTCGGATGGCTCTTCTGAAGCTGGTCCCAACGTGCCTGGCTGAAATTGAAACTGGCATTCTGCCCCAGCAGCATGATGTCCACGATCGCGCGTTCTCCCGGCCTCACCGGAATGGGAGTGAAGCCCGCCTGCTCGTGCCCGGAAGCCCACGCCACCACCGTATAGTTATCCCGAAAATTGGCATGGAATGGCAGATCCCTGATCGTCAACCCAGGCCCCTTCGCGAAATCGCGATACACCTGCCGCTGCGTCCCGTCAATGACGGTGATCAAGGCCTCGATCGAAGAGGCTAGCGGCTGCCGCGCGCCGTCGAAGAGGTTGATCGCCAGTACGCACCCTTTGTCCGGCATCGTCGTTCCCTCCTTCCCCGGTAGAATTCACCCAGTGGAGTAGTGCCGCCACGCCAACCATCGTTACAGAATCCGGTCATTGGCCCCAGGCACCCGCGCCTTGCGCCGTGGCATTTCCACACACCACCCCCGCCGCGGCGAAGCCCAGACACTCCCGCCTCGTCATGCTTGCCATGGGCACTCCTTGATCGCTATGGTTGGGAATCGTCCGCCGGAGCCGGCTTGTTCGGAATGATGAATGTCGTCTCGCCCGGACGCAGCATCTTCAGCCGCTTGCGAATCTCCAACTCCTGTTCGGCCGGCGATTCCTTCAGCCGCTGGATGCGCGCCGCGCGCTGCTCCACATCCCGCTCCAGTTCCGCGTTGCGTTGCTGCATCTGCCGGATTTCCTGCCACTTCTCCTGCAACGCGGGCAGACCTTGTGGACCACGAAGGGCCATGTACACGTACACGCCGCACAGCGTCAGTACGCTCAGGAATCCGGCTTTTTGAAGGGCTGACATCAGGTTTCCAAATACCCTTATCTAATGTTTATAACTCTTTTGTGCTGCTTTGGCTACACTGAAATGCATGTCCGCGAGATTTGTCGTCCTCTGTACCTCCAGTTCCGAAGTGGAGGCGCGCCGCATTGCCCACGCCGTCGTCGGCAAACAACTCGCCGCCTGCGTCAACATCCTCCCCGGAGCCGCCAGCGTCTATCGCTGGGAAGGCGTCGTCGAAGAAGCCTCCGAATGGCTCCTCCTCATGAAAACCACCGCCGCCGCCTACCCCCAGCTCGAGCAGGAAATCCGCCGCCTCCACTCCTACTCCGTGCCCGAAATCATCGCCCTCCCCATCGAACGCGGCTCGCAATCTTACCTCTCCTGGATGGACACGGAGACGGCGGCGGAATAACGCCCTGATTTTCTCTATTGACCTCGCCCCATTTTCCTGTATTCTAATTCCACCACCACCCGGCAAGTCCCTACTTCAACGCAATACGGAGGACCGGCAATGCTGGCAAGCTACGGAGTTCTCAAAGCCCGCCCCATTCACGGAGTGGATGGCCGCGGGGCAAACGCCCACTATCAGATTCACATGGTGGATGACACCACCGAATATCGCATCGCCGTCAACGTCAAATCCCAGGAATCCCCGTCCGATCTCGAATTCCTCGTCGACGACGATTTCCGCCATCCCATCACCGAACCCTTGGGCGCAAAGCCCCTCGGATTCACCCCACTCGCCTCCAATCCCAACAGCGGCGCCCTCGACTTCATCCGCGGCAATCTCTTCGACCGCTCCTGGATGCGCCCCCTCCCCACCAACCTCCCAGGTCCCGGCAATGACCTCAATGACGCCGTCGATAAACTGGTTCAGGCCGCCATCGCCGAAGAGCACGCCGTCGTTTACGCCTACGGCCAGCGTTGGGGTCCCGAACCACACACCCGCGACAAAATCTTCGGTTTCCTCCCCGGCAACGGTATCCACGACATCCACATGAACCAGGGCAACTCTCCGCGCTTCGTCAACGACGACGGCGTCTGGCAGGATGGCGCGTTGCTTCTCTTCTATCCATCCGTCAACCGCTGGGCCGCCGTCTTCCTCAAATTCCAGTCCCAGAGTTGGCACACCGACGACGCCACCGGCCACACCATCTCCACCCCGGCCCCTCCCGGAGAAACGCCCCAACCCCAACCCGGTCCCGGCAACACACCCGCCCCCGGAGAACCCGACTTCACCGTCCGCATCGTCGGCGCTCTCGTCAATCCCAAGGGCGCGGACCAGGGCCAGGAGACCGTTACCCTCCTCAACGTCTCCGACGCAAACATCAATCTTTCCGGCTGGGCCATTTTCAACAAAGCGGACGAACGCTTCAACCTCACCGGTACCCTCAAAGCCGGAGAGGCCCGCGCTTTCACCCTCCCCATCCAGGTGCCGCTCTCGAACAATGGCGGCATCATCACGCTCACCAATAATCAGGGGCTCAAGGTTCACGGCGTCAGCTATACGAAGGATCAGGTTTCGCGCCAGGGCTGGACCATCACTTTCTAACCCCGCTCAACCACGCTCGCTTGCATCTCACTCGCCGGCCATGATGTGATATCCCGAGCAGCATGGCAATACCAATGTCCGGCAAACAGGCGAACGATCCGGCCTCCACCGCCCTCATCAAGCCTTCCCGCGCGCGCTACTGGGTCATCTTCTTCGCGGTGACGCTCTCCATCCTCGCCTACATTGACCGCGTCTGCATCTCGCAGGCCGCGCCGCTCATCTCCAGGGATCTCAATTTCGACAAGACCGAAATGGGCCTTGTCTTCGCCGCCTTCGCCCTCGCCTATGCCCTCTTCGAGGTCCCCGGCGGCTGGATGGGAGATTGGATGGGTCCGCGCAAAGTCCTCATGCGCATCGTCATCTGGTGGTCCGTCTTTACCGCCGCCACCGGAGCCATGTGGAATCTCACCTCCATGGTCGTCACCCGCTTCCTGTTCGGCGCGGGCGAAGCCGGCTGCTTCCCGAACCTCACCAAAGCCTTCTCCATCTGGCTCCCCCTCTCCGAGCGCGTCGCCGCCCAGGGCATCATGTGGACCTTCGCCCGCTGGGGTGGAGCCTTCACTCCCCCCCTCGTCATCTTCGTCCTCGGTATGATGAGCTGGCACTGGGCCTTTGTCGCCTTCGGTGCCCTCGGCGTCATCTGGGCTGTCTCCTTCTACATCTGGTTCCGTGACAACCCCAAGGACCATCCCAGCGTCAACGCCGGCGAATTGGATCTGCTCAAGCACGTCTCGGAAAACGCCGGCAGCCACGGCAACGTCCCCTGGGCCCTCCTGCTCAAGTCCCGCAGCGTCTGGCTCCTCTGGGTGCAGTATTTCCTGCTCTCCTTCCCCTGGTATTTCTACATCACCTGGCTGCCTACTTACTTGCAGGAAGGCCGCCATCTCCCCGCCGCCGAAAGCGCCAATTTCGCCATCCTCCCCCTCCTGTTTGGCGGCATGGGCTCCCTGTTCTGCGGCTTCATCTCCCCCCGCGCCGCCCACCACGCCGGCGGCGTCAAGCGCGCGCGCCAGATGCTTGGTTCCCTCGGCTTCCTCGGAGCCGGCGTCATGCTCATCGTCTCCATCCAGCTCCATGACCCCCTCTACGCCATGATCTGCATGGGCCTCGCCAGTTTCTGCAACGATCTCGTCATGCCCGGTGCCTGGGCCGCATGCATGGATATCGGCGGCAGCTACGCCGGAACCCTCGCCGGTTCCATGAATATGATGGGCAACCTCGCCGGCTTCGTCGCCCCCCTCACCGGAGGCCTCCTCCTCGACATGACCAAACAACAAACCGGCACCGCCGACTGGAACCTCTTCCTCTACATGATGGCCGGAGTCTACCTCCTCGGCACCCTCGTCTGGCCCTTCATCGACCCCGTAACACCATTAGAGGAACACTAACCACACTCCAAAACTCTGCGCACGCGGCGAGAGACAACCCACATCCTCACCCCAATGTGATCCGGAAATCCCGCGGAATCTCCCCCACGGGCGATGCCGCCGCCGTCCGCTCCAATACCTCCTCGCTGGTCACAAACCGCGCCGCCGTCAGGATCCCCGCCGGCTCCGGCGAAGCCAGAATCGTCACCACGCCGTGTCCGTCCCGGGCCCAGATCCGCTCCAGGATCGCCGTCTCCAGCGGCTCCCGCACAAACTCCCCCAACATCGCATTCGTCCCCGGAGTCCCCACCAGCACCAGGTTCCCCTCCAGCACGCCCGATTCCAAAAACGCGCTCGCCGGCTGCAATCGCAGCGCCGATCCCTTCCCTTCAAACAGCACCGCCAGTTGCACCGCCGCGTACGCCTCCGCGATCAGCATCCCCTCGCCCGGCAGTTCCCCATGAATCAACAGGTTCGTCCCCCCCGAACGCCAGTACGGAGCCCAGAACTGCTCCAGCGCCCCCGGCTCAGCCTCCGCAAGCTGCCGCGGATCCGCCTCGTAAAAGAACGCGCGGAACTCCCCTTTCGGAAGGGCCACCCGCAGCGGCTCCCGCCGCCCTTCCCTGCGGAAATACGCCTTCAGCTTTTCCCGCACCTCCTCCGTCACCCGGCTCACCACAGGGTTTTCCGCTACGTCATAACCCGGCTCCAGCCCCAGCGCCGCCACGCCAATGTCATGCTCCCGCAAGTCCGGCGATCCGCCCGCCTGCGTCTGGTAGCAGATATACTCCAGTACCTCGCAGTGCTCCTGCGATCCGCCAAATGCCGCGCTCCGCGCAATCCGCCGCAGCAACTCCTCCGGACCGTTCATGAACCCTCTCCCCGCGCGATCGCATCCGCAATCCGAACCGCCGCCTTCATCTCCTTCACATCATGCACCCGCACCAGATGCGCGCCCCCCAGGATCGCCGCCGTCACCGCCGCCGCCGTCGCGAACATCGTCTCCGTGTCCGTCGCCTGCTGCAAAAAACCCTTCCGCGACGGCCCCACCATCAGCGGCATCTCGAGCTTCACAAGCTGCCCCAGCCGCGCCAGAATCAGCGTGTTCTCTTCCTTCCGCTTCCCGAACCCCAACCCCGGATCCACCACAATCCGCGCCTTCTCGACACCCGAGCGCAGCGCCCGGTGCACACACGCCGCCAAATCCGCCGCCACCGTCCCCACCGGATCCTTCAACGGCGGCAGTTTCGCCCACGTCTCCGGCGTCCCCCGCATGTGATTCAGAATCAGCCCCGCGTCATGCTGCGCCGCCACCTTCCCGGTCAGCGGATCAAACGTCAGCGCCGACGGATCATTGATGATCTCCGCGCCCAGCCCCAGCGCCTTCTCCGCCACCCCCGATTTGTACGTGTCCACTGAAATCGGGATTGCCATCTTCCCCCGCAGCCGCTTCAACACCGGTATCAGCCGCCGCAACTCCTCTTCCTCCGAGATCCGGTGCGAGCCCGGCTTCGTCGACTCCGCCCCGATATCCAATATGTCCGCCCCCATCTCCTCCAACTCGAGCGCCCGCGCATATGCCCGGTCCGGTTCGTAATACTTCCCGCCATCGGAAAAGGAGTCCGGCGTCACATTCAGCACCGCCATGATCCGCGTGTGCTCGCCAAGCGGAATCTCCCGCTCGCGCAGTTTCCATATCAATCGTTTTCTTGCCATTCTGTGCTTTGAAAAAAACGCCTATTCGTATCTTAGACACACAATCGGGTCCAGATTCGCCGCCCGGTTCGCCGGATAGTACCCGAAGAACAACCCCACCCCCACCGAAATCGTTACCCCCAGCCCCACCCAAAGCCAGCTCACCGTCGCCGGCACCGACGGCAGCAGCATCCGCACCACCATCGCGATCCCCATCCCCATCGCGATCCCGATCGCCCCGCCGGCGGCGCACAAGGTGATCGCCTCCATCAGAAACTGCGCCCTGATGTCGCTCCGCCGCGCCCCAATCGCCTTCCGCACCCCGATCTCCGTCGTCCGCTCCGTCACCGAAATCAGCATGATGTTCATCACCCCGATCCCGCCCACCAGCAACCCCACCGAACTGATGATGAATGTCAGAATCACCAGCGCTCCCGTCAACTGGTTCCACATCGACGACAGAAAATCCGGCGACGTCAGCTCGAAATCATTCTCCGCCGTGGGAGGCACCTTCCGGATGCGCCGCAGCGCCTGCACCACCTGGTCCTGCGCCGTCACGATGTCCTCGTCCGGACCTACAGTGAACGCCACCACCAGTTCCTTCGCTTCCGGATACCGCTTGCGGAAATCCCCCATCGGAATCAGCGCAAAGTCATCTGGCCCCGGCCCGCCGAACATCCCCGCCTCCTTTTGCAGTATCCCGATTACTTCGTACAGCTTGCCGTTCAGCCGTACCTGCTTGCCTATCCCGTCCACCGGCCCGAACAGGGAATCCGCAATCGACGACCCCAACACCACCACCGCCCGCGCATGCACGTCATCGGCGCGCGAGATGAACCTCCCCTGCCCCACCGTGAACATCGGAAACGCCTGCGCGTACTCCGGCTCCACCCCGCGCAGAATCAGCTTCTCCACCCGCGCTCCTTCATACATCACGTCATTGGTCCCTGACCCCGCCATCCCCGGAATCGCCATTCGCGTCCCGAACACCGTCACGAAACTCACCGCCGGAGCATGCTCGGCAACCGTACGCGCGTCCGTATACTCCAGGTATTTCCGCTGCCGCACCTTCTCCGGCAGCCGGTCGAACGCCATCGTCCCCGGAGGAAATCGCGTGATGAAATACGTCCGCGACCCGAGCGACTCCACCTTCTCCTGCACGTACCGGTTCAACCCCTGAATGATCGACGCCACCGAAATCACCGACGTCACTCCGATCACGATGCCCAGTATCGTCAGCCCCGACCGCACCTTGTGCGCCCGCAGCGTGTCGAACGCCACCAGCATGTTCTCCCGCAACTCGGCGCGTGTCATGTTCATCGCTAATCCGCCCTCAGCGCCACCACCGGATCCAGCCGCGAAGCCTGCATCGCCGGATAGATCCCGAAGAACAATCCAATCGCCGTGCTCATGAACAGCCCGAACACCACCACCCACGTCTCCACCTGTGTCGGAAACGATGTCACCGTCCGCACCAGAAATGCGAACAGGAACCCCGCGCCAATCCCCACTCCCCCGCCAATCAGGCATTGCAGCAGGCTCTCCGCCAGAAACTGCCGCAGGATGTCCGCCTCCGTCGCCCCCATGGCCCTCCGTATCCCGATCTCCTTCTTCCGCTCCGTCACGCTCACCAGCATCACGTTCATGATCACGATTCCGCCCACCATCGCCGAAATCGCGCTAACCATCAGAAACACCGCGAAAAACGCCGCGCTAATGCTCTGCCATAGCGAAATGTAACTCTCCTTGGTGGCAAGAAAGAAATCATCCTCGCCCCCCGGTGCTACGTGCCGCAGCATCCGCAGCGCCTGCTTCACCTCGTCCTGCGCCTGCTCGAACTGCACTCCTCCGCCCGCCTTCACATGGATGGTCACGCTCGACCGCCGCCCGTTGATGCGCAGAAACGTCTGCATCGGCAGAATCAGATACTTGTCCTGATCCTGCCCCAGCAGCGACCCGATCTTTTCAAACACCCCGATCACCAGGCAGTCAATATTCGCAACATGAATGCTCCGCCCCAGCGCGTCCACCCCCGGAAAAAACTGCTCCCGCACCGTGTCCCCGATCAGGCACACCGGCGATGCCCGCTGATCCTCCGCCGCCGTGAAATAACGCCCTAGTTCCACCGTCCGCGTGTCGATCGAGTACATGTTCGCCGTATGCCCGATGATGTTCACATCGCTCAACTCCTGGTCCCGGTGCCGCGCACGTCCCGTCGCCGAAGCCGATGCCCCCACCATCTCGCAATGCCGGCACTTCTCCGCCACCGCCGCCGCCTGCTCCACCTCGATCTTGCGGTACTTCAGCGCTTTCATGATCAGGTTGAAGTCCGTCACCGTGAACGGCGTCCGCGCCACCTGAAACACGTTCGTCCCCAGGTTCGCCACCTTCGTCTCCACATACCGGTTCGCTCCCTGCACCAGCGTCATCACCGCGATCAGCGTCGACACACCCATCGTCAGCCCTAATATCGTCAGAGCCGCGCGGAGACGGTACACCTTCAGCGCCGACACCGATTGCGTCAGAATGTCCCGGGAGGCAGTCAATCTTTACAGGATAGCCTGCATTCCTTAGGCTCTACCCGCTACTCCTCCCGTAGGACCATGCCCATTCTCAACAATTTTCAATAAAAATGTTCCCGCCACCCTCCGCACTGTCCGCATTCGAGACACCGCCATACCGCTACCGGACACACCCCCTACGCAGGCTATTGCCTTCCACTCCGCCCGCACGGCATCATCCCATCCAAGGAACCACCACGTATGAGCGAAATCGAAGAAGCTGTCAAAGAGTCCATCGAAGGCAAGGCCGATTGGCCCCTCAACTCCTGGATCGCCGGCTGCGTCGCCATCGTCGCCACCATCATGGCCATCGGCAACATCAAGGACGGCAACATCGTCCAGGCCATGGCCCAGGCCCAGTCCCGCGGCGTCGATTCCTGGAGCTACTACCAGGCCAAGAGCCTCAAACAACTCCTGGCTGAAAATGCCGCCGAGCAGCTCCGCACCCACGTCATCGTCAATCCATCCATTTCCCCCGCCCTCCGCGACGGCCTCGAAAAACGCATCGCCCGCTACGACGCCGAAGCCCGCCGCTATGACAAGGAAAAGGAGGAGATCCGCAAACAGGCCGAAGCCTACCAGAAGGAATACGACCAGCTCAACGTCTTCGATGATCAGTTCGACATGGCCGAAGCCTGCCTCACCATCTCCATCGCCCTCTTCGGAGTCACCGCCCTCACGCGCAAACGCTGGTTGTTCCTCTTCGCCGCCGCCATCGCCTCCACCGGAGCCGCCCTCAGCCTCGCCGGTTTCCTCCACCTCCGGCTCCACCCCGAATGGCTCGCCCGCCTGCTTAGCTGACCGCCCTCTTTAACACCACTCGCGCCGGACAGAAATCCGGAGGGCTGCCCATCATTCTTTCCCATGAATGCCCATTCAGATATCGACAATTGAGGGGCGTTAACCATCTGGATAGATTTTCCCGCCGATAGCAGTTTGCCGCGAACCAAGCGAGAGATGCAAACTCTTTTTTTTCTTTATCTTGGCTGGATTGCCCGCTGGCCGGCCCTTTTTGGCGGTCACGGTGCATTTCCTAAAGGCGTTCGAAGGCCGGAAACAAGGCCACAAACGAAATGGAGGATCCAAGAAATGTTTACCAAGCTGCTTTTCACTCTGGCAACCGCGTTGGTTGCCACAACGGCCTACGCACAGAAAGCGACAGCCGATATTCCGTTCCCGTTCTCCGTTGGCAAGACAGTGTTGCCTGCCGGGAGCTACACCTTCGACACCGATGTCGCACCCGGCGTTCTGCGGATCCGCTCACACGACTGGAAGAACGCTGTGATCGTCATCACCAACGGTGTCGATCCCGCCAGGAACCGGGATGCAGCCAAGGTGGTCTTCAACCAGTACGGCAACACGTTTTTCCTCTCGCGGGTCCTGTACCAGGGGGCCGGCGGGCGCGAACTGATGAAGTCGCCGCGGGAGAAAGAAATAGCGGCCGCCACGCCCGAAAAGAGAGAAGTGTTGCTCGCCATCAAGTGAACACCGCCTCAGGGGCAGAGAGATTCCTTTCTGCCCCTTCCTGCCCTTCTCTCCCCTGATGGAGGCCCGACGCTAAAAAAGCGCGAGGAGCGTGTTGCCGGCCCTTGCGTAACGGCCAAAAGCGGCATACGCTGGTATGAGTTTCCTTATAGTTGAGCGACGAAGGCTTCTCTCCCGATGCGTACCGAGTGCCTCGGCCACTACGAACTCATCGAAGAGGTGGGTAGAGGTGGGGGAGGAACTGTCTGGAAGGCGCGCGACATGAAGTTGGACCGCGAAGTCGCCATCAAGATCCTCTCTCGGGAGGAGACGGTTGACGCCGATCGCCGCGGCCGCTTTCTACTGGAAGCCAAAGCCGCTTCGAATCTGAACCACCCGAACATCGTCACGATCCACGAAATCAATTCCGACGGCGGGAGAGATTTCATTGTGATGGAGTTCGTCCACGGGACGCCGCTTTCGAGGAAAATCACACCTCAAGGAATGGTCATCGAAGAGGCCGTGACCATCGCCGCGCAGATCGCCTCTGCGCTTGCTAACGCGCACGATGCCGGGGTCGTGCATCGCGATGTGAAGCCATCCAACGTCATGGTGGACAGTGAGGGACGTGTCAAAGTGCTCGACTTCGGGCTGGCCAAACTGATCGAGGGCACGAGGTTGAAGGTGCTGGCGGGGAGTCGCCCCGACACTCCTCGCACCATCCGCGGAACCATCATGGGGACGATCTTCTACATGTCTCCCGAACAGGCTTGTGGTGGGGAAGTGGATGCCCGTTCCGACATGTTTTCGTTCGGAACGATGCTGTACGAGATGGTCACCGGAAGGAAGCCTTTCGCCGGTGAGAACGATCTGTCGACGCTCTCCCGAATATGCAGCGCCGCCCAGCCGGACCCCGAAAGCTTCCGCCAGGATATTCCGGCCCCTCTGCTGGGAATGATCAACCGGCTGCTCGAAAAGGAGCCGCGAAAGCGGTATGCGAGTATGGCTGACGTAGCCTGCGGTCTACAGGCAATTCGGGACGGGCGGCGGGTTGCGGCGGATACCCCGACGGTGTCAATGGTTCGTCCTCCCAAGTCGCGCGGACGGCGCCGGTGGCTGATCCCGGCGGTGGGTCTGGCCGTTCTTCTCGGAGTGGGTTCGCCCTTTGTCGTGAACCGGGTCGGCGAATGGGGATTACTTAGCCGTGTCCGCGTCACCGGGGGCGGCGCGTTTGAACTGTATGCCAGGGGAAAGACCGCGCTCCTGCGTTACGACCGCCGCGAGAACCGCGAACTGGCAGTGAGCCTGTTTCAGCAGGCCGCGCGGAGGGATCCCAACTATGCTCTCGCCTACGCGGGCCTGGCCGAGGCGATGTGGCGGCAATGGCAGGAGAACCCGGACCCCAGTCTGCTCGCCAAGGCCTTGGAAAGCGCTCAACTGGCGGTTCGCCGTGGCGGCCATTTCGCGGTTCCCCATGCGGTCCTGGGGGCAATCCAACTGGAACGGGCGGACGACCGGAGTAAGGGAATCGACTCGCTCCGGAATGCGCTGGACCTCGACCCTCGATGCGTGGAAGCCAACTACGCCCTGGCCAGGTTCTACGCCCTGACCGACAACTGGGAACAGTCCCGCGCCTACCTCGCGAGGGCATTCGAGGTCATGCCGGAGTATTGGGCCAACCACTGCCTGCGCGCCTTTCTCTTCCACCGGCGCGGACAATATCAGGCAGCGATTGACAGCTTTCAGGAAGCCTTGCGCCTGGCCCCGGACAATGCGCAGGCGTTCCGGGATCTTTCGACCAGCTATTACATGGCGGAGCGCTATGAAGATGCCGCTTCCGCCCTGCAAAGGTCACTGGCCATCGAGCCCTCGCACAGGGCCTACAGCAACCTCGGCACATTGCGTTTCTTTCAAGGCCATTATGCGGAATCCGCAAGTCTGATGGAGAAGGCCATCGAGATGGGATCGACCCGCTACCAGACCTGGGGCAATCTTGCCGATGCCTATCGATGGGTGCCCGGTATGGAACAGAAGTCCGGGAATGCGTTCCGGGTGGCTCTGCGGCTGGTTCAGCAATGGCTGGAGGCTCACCCGGGCGACGTTTCCGCCAAAACCAGCATGGCCGTATACCTGGCCAAGACAGGGCAGCCGCTGGAGGCCGTGGCGGTGCTCGAAGGCTTGCCCGCCTCCAGCCTCCAGCGAGCTGATATCCAGTACAAATTGGGTGTCGTCAGCGAACTGGCTGGGCGGCGGCCCGCGGCCCTCGCAAGTCTCGAACGGTGCCTGAAAATCGGCTACGCGGTGCGGGAACTCGAGGCGGATCCGGAATTGCAGGCGCTCCGTCGCGACCCGCGCTATCAACTGATGCTTGCCAGATCCGCGGGTATGCGGCCGAACTGACCGCGCCGCTACCCGCAAACCATCGCTCACAAACAACTCTTCAGCGCAGGAGGCTGCAATGATCATTACTGACGTTCCAGGGCACTTCGTCGAGGGCTCCACCATGGTCACGTGCTTTCTCAACCCGGACGATACGATCCAAGGCTTGGAGGGATTCGTCCGGATGAACGAATACTCCGTGAACAAACAAGTGGGCCCGCTGACGTGGCTAACGAAGGGAAAACGAACACTGACCGTAGATGAGGGGGGGCGCAATGATGGCGGCAGATGCCTCCTGGGCATCTCCGCGCTCCAACCGGACCTGAAACTCGCGTCCGTCGTCACGTTCCACCGTGCGCCGGGAACCGATTCCGGCCCGGAAAGTCCTTTTGCCGGTGAAAACCCCCGCCGCCATGACACAGAACTGGTTTGCACCCATCACATCTTGGGAGGGGGACCGAACAAGGAAGACGTGTACTTCTATCCGGTCCTGGGCTCGAACGATGCGTCGGGGAACTGTAGCGGAGAGGAGTTCAAGAACAAAGGCAACTACTTTTATACAGTCTGCGTGCGTCTCATCGGAACCGATCGGTTTTTCATCTGTGACCCCGAGATGGAGATCGGGCCGTGAACGAAAAGGGGACGGCGGTCAAAGCCATTCCGCGGGCCGCAATTCGTATACTGAAGCCGTGAACTGCCGCATAGTCGCCATCAGCGGACCGCGATGCGGACTCGAGTTCGCTCTGCGGGCACGGGAGAACTTCGTCGGACGGGATCCGTCGAACACCATCCAGGTGGACCACCTGTCGGTCTCGAGGAACCACTGCGTCATCCGCCGCGGTGGAGAGGAGTGGACCGTGCGGGACCTGGAAAGCCGCAACGGAACCTTTGTCAACCGCATCCCGGTGAGAGAGCGCGTCCTGCGTCCAGGCGACGAACTGCAACTGGGAGATTGTGTTTTTCTGTTTCTGCCGGAGGCGGAGCCGGAACGGACCGGCCCTTTGCCGCCGGAGCCCCTCGCGCAGGGAGACGTCACTCGAACTCTGGTGCTGCGGCCGGAAGATTCGCGCTACCTGACTCCAGGAAAAGTGGACGCGGAACTGGCGGCGGATGCAGCGAACCGCGGCGCGCGGTTGGCCCGCGAACTGGATGCGCTGCTCTCGATCAGTGTGTCCATTCATTCCTTGCGTGGCGTCGAGGCGATCTCGCATCGCCTTCTGGAGGCGGCGATGGAGGTGACTCCAGCCTACCGCGGAGCGGTTTGGCTGCCGGCGTGCGCCTTCGCTTGGCAGCGACACAGCGGACCGGTCGAGGCCCCCGCGGAATTGTTGGCGTTGATTGCCGGAGTAGCGCAGGAACAGGCGGCAATGCTTTCAGAAGTGTCGAGCGCGCCTGGGACAATGGCCGCCACGGTGCCCATTCTTTGCTTTGGGAACATCCTGGGAGTGCTTGTGGTGCAAGGCGCCGCCGGCTCGCCCCTGAACGCCGATCATCTCCAGTTGTTGTGTGCAATCGCAGTGATTGCGGGGCCGGCTTTGGATCACGCCGCCCAGGTCGAGATGCTCGAAGGCGAGAACCGGCGGTTACTGAACGAAGCAGCGATCGAACATGGCATGGTCGGAGAAGGACCCGCGATGCGGAAGATTCTGCAGTTAATCGCCCGCGTGGCTCAGGTCGATTCCACCGTCCTGGTCCGCGGCGAAAGTGGAACCGGCAAAGAACTGGTTGCACAAGCCATCCATGCAAACAGCCCCCGCGCGGCGAAGCCTTTCGTTGCGATCAATTGCGCGACCCTTTCCGAGACGCTGCTGGAGAGCGAACTGTTCGGGCACGAGAAGGGCGCGTTCACCGGCGCGATCGCGCAGAAGAGAGGCAAACTGGAAGTGGCCGGAGCCGGAACGGTCTTTCTCGACGAAGTGTGCGAGATGGCTCCGGCGTCGCAGGCAAAACTGCTGCGCGTGTTGCAGGAGCGGGAGTTCGAACGGGTAGGAGGGACGCGTTCCATGCACACGGACGCCCGTTTCATTGCTGCCACCAATCGGGACATGGAAGAGGCGGTGGAAAGCGGCGCTTTTCGCCAGGATCTCTTCTACCGGCTGAACGTGATCCCGCTGGTGCTGCCGCCTTTGCGCGAACGCCGCGAGGACATTCCGCTTCTGGCCGGTTTTTTCGTCGCCCGCTACGCCGCAAAGACGGGGCGGAAGGTAAGAGGCATTTCACTGGCCGCGCGCGCCTACCTGACCGCGTATGATTGGCCAGGCAACGTGCGCGAGTTGGAGAACGTAATCGAGCGGGCGGTGGTGTTGGGATCGGCCGGGACGGTGATGCCCGAAGACCTGCCGGAGGCTCTGCTCGAAGGCCCAGCCCCGCCGGGAATCTCCCCCGGGGGCTACCACCAGGCGCTGGTCGAGGTGAAGAAGCAACTGATTCTCTCGGCGATCGAGAAGGCGGGTGGGAGCCATGCCGCCGCGGCCAAACTCCTCGGACTGCATCCAAACTATCTCTCCCGCCTCATCCGCAACCTGAATCTGAAGAATGCTCTGAAAACGACTGGGCCTCCTTAGTCCGCAAATGGACTCGACGATGCGCGAGTAGCTCAGCTCGCGCTCACCGCCTGCAACCCCCCCGTCGCGACTACCGCCTGCCTCATCAACGCCCGGATCTGCGGCATCGCCGCCTCCGCCGCTTTCACCCCCGCCTCGATCATCCGCCCCACTTGCGTGAAATCGTCCCATGCCACGTCTTGCACCTGAGGCGCTATCACCACATCGCTGTGAAACCGCCAGAACTGCTCCGTCCGATGCTGCATGATCTGGAAACACCGGTTCACCACCCCGAACATGCTCCCCGGATCCGCCGTGATCGGAGGCGCGGGCAACACCACGCTTACCACCCGCTTCATTCCCAATCCCCGCAAAGCCGCCGCCGGAATCTCCATGCTGATCCCGCCATCCACCAGCAGCTTCCCCTCGTACCGCACCGGGAGGAACAGCCCCGGATATGAGCAGCTGGCCCGCACCGGATGGAACACCTCCCCAGGCCCGTGAAACACCACCGCATTCCCTGTCTTGAGGTCCGTCGCCACCACCGCCAGCGGAATCTTCATCTCCTCGAACCGGTATACCGGAAACGCATGGCGCAGAAAACCCTCCATCCGCTCGCTCCCCACCAGCCCCAGCCGGCTGAACCGCCACCCCGCCAGGTCCTTGAACTTCATGCTCCGGGCCACCAGCTCCAGATCCTCGGCGTTCGCTCCGCCTGCAAGCCCCGCCGCCACAATCGATCCCGCGCTCACCCCCGCCACAAACCCTACCGGAATCCGCTCCCGTTCCAGCACCCGCAACACGCCGATGTGCGCCACCGCGCGCGCAAATCCGCCCCCCAGAGCGAGTCCAATCCCCTCGTTCGCCTCCTCTTCACCTTTGTCCCGCAGCCGGCTCCAAAATGCCCCGGCCGCCTTTGTCATGGCATGAATTTCTGTTCGCATCCGCTTCCCTCTTCCGCGCATCCTCTAGGACACATCCACTAACATAAAAGACGGAGCCCCCGCCATCTGGTTCACAAAAAAAATATGAGACTTCGGACGCTCTTTCTCCTTTCCTTCCTTCTCTATCCCGGCAGTCCCGCGATCTATGCTCAACCCTCCGGTACCGCCCAAATCGAATGGAACCTCCGCAAGCTGAACACCGTCGGCAATGTCCTCATGATCGCCGCTCACCCGGACGACGAGAACACCGCAGTCCTCGCCTACTTCGCCAAAGGCCGCAACCTCCGCACTGCCTACCTCTCCCTCACCCGCGGTGAAGGCGGCCAGAACCTCATCGGCGCCGAGCAGGGCGACTACATGGGACTCCTCCGCACCCAGGAACTTCTCGCCGCCCGCCGCATTGATGGAGCCGAGCAGTTCTTCACCCGCGCCATCGACTTCGGCTACTCCAAGACCGCCGAGGAAACCCTCGCCAAGTGGGGACGCGAAAAAGTCCTCTCCGATGTCGTCTGGATCATCCGCCGCTACCGTCCCGATGTCATCATCCTGCGCTTCTCCGGCACCCCTCGCGACGGCCACGGCCAGCATCAATCCTCCGCCATCCTCGGCAAGGAAGCTTTCTTCGCCGCCGCCGACCCCAAGCGCTTCCCCGAGCAATTCCAATATGGCGTCCAGCCATGGCAGGCCAGGCGCCTCCTGTTCAACATGTTTTCCTTCAACCGCCGCCAGGAGGAAGAAAACGCAAAAGTCCCTAATAAAGTGGAGGTTGACGCAGGTAAGTTCAATCCGTTTCTAGGCCTCTCCTACGGCGAAATCGCCGCTCTCAGCCGTTCCGAGCACAGGTCCCAGGGCATGGGTACTGCCGCGCGCCGCGGCGCCCTTCCCAACTTCTTCACGGTCATTGCCGGCGAGCCTGCCTCCAAGGACCCCATGGACGGAATCGATACCACCTGGAACCGCCTCCCCGGAGGCGCACAGCTTGCCCCCATCCTCGAGGAAGCCCTCCGCACCTTCCAACCGGCCCACCCCGAAAAAACCGTACCCCTCCTCCTCAAAGCCCGTCCTCTCATCGCCGCCGTTCCCGACCCCCACGCCACCCGCAAACTCCGCGACCTCGATGAAACCATCGCCCTCTGCGCAGGACTCTGGGTGGATGCCTCCGCCACCGCTTACGAGGTCACCCCTGGCTCCACTGCCCGCATCCACCTCGATCTCGTGAGCCGGCTCCATATCCCCGTCACATTCCTGGGAGCCGAATTCACGGGAATCCCCAACGCCCCAAAAACCGCATCCGCCCCCATTCCACTCACCTACAATGAGCCCTTAGAGCAAAACCTCACCTGGCAAGTCCCCTCCGATGCCCCCTATACCGAACCCTACTGGCTCGCCAAACCCAAATCCGGCGCACTCTATACCGTCACCGATCAACACCTCATCGGCCGCCCTGAAAATGCTCCCGTCCTCGCCGCCCTCGTCCGCTTCGCCATCAACGGAGCCGAATTCACCGTCACCCGCCCCGTCATCCACCGTTACAGCGACCATGTCCGCGGGGAACTCACCCGCCCCTTCCTCATCGTGCCGCCCATCGTCACTGACCTCTCGGATGACTCCTACCTCTTCCCCAATCCATCCCCGCGTACCATCCAAGTCTCCGTGAAAGCCAACCAGCCGAAAGCCGGCGGATCCGTCCGCCTCGAAGCCCCTCCCGGCTGGACCATCACCCCTGCCTCCCTCCCCTTCGCGCTTCAGGAAAAAGATCAACAAACGACGCTAACCTTCACAATCAAAGCGCCTTCGGAAACATCGAAAGCCATCCTCAAAGCCGTTGCCGAATTCGAGGGCCACCGGATTTCCGAGTCCGAAAGAGACATCAACTACTCCCACATCCCCCCACAAGCCAACTTCCCGCCCGCCACCGCCCGCCTCGTCCGGTCTGACATCAAAGTCCTCGCGAAGAACATCGGCTACATCATGGGCGCGGGCGACGAAGTCCCTCATGCCCTCCGCCAGATCGGCCTCAATGTCACCCTCCTCTCCGACGACGACCTCGCCTCCGCCACCCTCTCCCGCTACGATGCCATCGTCGCCGGAGTCCGTGTCTTCAACACCCGTCCCGCCATCCGCGCCAACTTCCA
Source organism: Bryobacterales bacterium (assembly GCA_020847975.1). Classification (GTDB taxonomy): domain Bacteria; phylum Acidobacteriota; class Terriglobia; order Bryobacterales; family Bryobacteraceae; genus CADEFT01. The sequence continues at coordinate 44,172 of JADLBD010000289.1, forward strand.
GCGGCTCCTCGACTACACCCGCAACGGCGGAACCTTCATCGTCCAATACAACGTCCTTGAAGACTTCCGCGGCCGATCCGAAAACACCGCCCATATCGGCCCCTACCCCATCCATCTCTCCCACGACCGCGTCACCGTCGAAGAAGCCCCGGTCATGTTCCCCAACCCCAACGACCCGCTGCTCCAATCCCCCAACAAAATCACCGAAAAGGACTTCGACGGCTGGGTCCAGGAGCGCGGCCTTTACTTCTCTTCCAAGTTCGACCCCCAATACCACTCCCTCTTCGCCTCCCATGACCCCGGTGAGGATTGGCTCCCCGGCGGCATGATCTACGTCAAGTACGGCAAAGGGATCTACATGTACACCGGATACTCCTGGTTCCGCCAGCTCCCCGCCGGAGTCCCCGGAGCCTTCCGCATCTTCGCCAACCTCCTCAGCGCCGGCAAGTAGCCCATGCACTATACTCGTAAGCGGTAGATTCTATGGAGAACCGCGAAATCGCCCTGCTCCTCAATGAGACCGCCGACCTCATGGAAATTGCCGCTGAGGACGGCTTCCGCATCCGCAGCTATCGCAACGGAGCCGCCGTCATCGAAAGCTACCCCGAGCGCATCGAGGACATCCTCAAGGACCCGGACCGAAAAGTCACCGACATCCCCGGCATCGGCAAAGGTCTTGCCGCTGTCCTCCACGAGATCTCCGCCCGCGGCTCCTTCGAGCGCCGCGACGATCTCCTTTCCCGCTACCCCCCCACCGCCCTCGAACTCCTCAAAATTCAAGGCCTTGGCCCCAAAAGCATCGCCTTAATCTGGAACCACTTCCGCGTCTCCACCATCGACGGCCTCGAAAAGCTCTGCCAGGAACAAAAACTCCGGACCCTCCCCCGCATGGGAGCCAAACTCGAGGAAAAGGTCCTCCGCTCCATCGCCCAATACCGCCGCAGTTCCGGCCGCTTCCTCCTGAGCTTCGCCACCAACGTCGCCGCCGAGCTCACCGATTACCTGAACAAACTCCCCGGAATCGACTCCATTACCCCCGCCGGCTCCGTCCGCCGCGGCAAGGAAACCGTCGGCGATCTCGACATCCTCGTTACCGGACCCGGAGCCGCCGCCGCCCTCGACGCCTTCGTCAAATACCCCAAAGTCCATGAAGTCCTCGTCCGCGGCGAAAACAAAGCCAGCGCCCGCCTCGGCCTCGAAGGCCTTCAAGTCGATCTCCGCGCCCTCCCCAAGGAAAACTACGGAGCCGCCCTCCAGTACTTCACCGGCAGCAAGGAGCACAGCATCGCCCTCCGCGGCCGTGCCCTCAAACTCGGCCTCACCCTCAACGAGTACGGTCTCTTTCGCCTCGACGACAACACCCTTGTCGCCAGCGAGACCGAAGAGTCCGTCTACGAAACCCTTGGCCTTGATTGGATCCCCCCTGAACTGCGCGAAAACCAGGGCGAAATCGACGCCGCCGCCAACCACACCCTCCCCCGCCTCATCCACCCCACCTCCATCCGCGGCGACCTCCACATGCACACTACCGAAACCGACGGCCGCGCGTCTCTCGAAGAAATGGCGGCGGCCTGCCGTGACTTGGGCTATGAATACCTCGCTATCACCGACCATTCGAAGGCCCTCGCCATGGCCAACGGCCTCGATGAAAAGCGCGCCGTCGATTTCGCCCGCCAGGTCCGCCGGATCCGCAAGGACGATGGACTCGGCATCCGCGTCTTTTCCGGCCTCGAATGCGACATCCGCCGCGACGGCACGATGGACCTCTCAGACGATGCCCTCGCCGAACTCGACTTCGTCGTCGCCAGCGTCCACAGCCACATGAACCTCGAAGCCTCCGAAATGACCGACCGCCTCCTGCGCGCCCTCGAGTGCCCCCACATCCGCGCCATCGGCCATCCCACCGGCCGCGTACTCCTCCACCGCGATCCCTTCCCCTTCGATTTCGAGAAAGTCGCCCGCGAAGCCGTCCGCAAGAACGTCTTTCTCGAGATCAACGCCAGCCCCGAGCGCCTCGACATCTCCGCCCCTTTCATCCGCCAGGCCAAGTCCCTCGGAGCCCGCTTCGTCATCTCCACCGACGCCCATCACCCCCGCCATCTCCTCAACATGCGTTACGGCGTCTCCATGGCCCGGCGCGGCTGGCTGACCGCCGCCGATGTAGTCAACACCTTGCCGCTCAATAAATTCGAGAAATTGATTCAACCAAAATCGTAACCCCGAATGAAATTCACCACCCTCTGCGCATTCCTCCTGTCCTCCGCCCTGCTCACCGCGGCAGACGTGAACATCCCCTTTGTGAAATTCCAACTCCCCAACGGTCTCCGCGTCCTCCTCTCCCAGGACAACGCCACCCCCGTCGTCGCCGTCTACGTCATCTACGGCGTCGGAGCCCGCTCCGAGGAGAAGGGACGCACCGGCTTCGCCCACCTCTTCGAACACATGATGTTTCAGGGCTCAGCCAATGCACCCAAAGGAGTTCATTACCGCGAAGTCGAATCCAACGGCGGCTTCCTCAACGGCAGCACTCACCCCGACTACACCGACTATTTCGAAGTCCTCCCCTCCAACAAGCTCGCTGTCGCCCTCTGGCTCGAATCCGACCGCATGCGCTCCCTCGCCATCACCAGGGACGCCCTCGCCAACCAGAAAGAAGCCGTCAAACAGGAACGCCGCCTCAGCTTCGACAATCAGCCCTACGCCACCGCCATCGTCGACGTCTTCCCTACCCTCGCCTACAGGAACTGGTCTAACTCCCACTCCATCATCGGCTCCTTCGAAGACCTGAACTCCGCTTCCGTCGACGATGTCGCTAGGTTCTTCAAGACGCATTACGCCCCCAACAACGCCGTCCTCTCCATCGTCGGCGACATTCAAATTCCCGCTGCCAGAAAGCTGATCGAAGGCTACTTCTCCGACATCCCCTCCCAACCCCAGCCCAAGCCGCCCGACCTCACCGAGCCGCCCCAAACCGAATCCCGCTGGCAGACCTATAAGGATCCGCTCGCCCGCGTCCCCATCGCCGCCATCGCCTACCCCGGCCCCAAGCGCCGCTCCCCGGACTATTATGCCCTTGCCATGCTCGACATGATCCTCACCACCGGCGAAAGTTCCCGCCTCTACCTCGACCTCGTCAAAGGCAAACAATCCCTCCTCAACATCGAAGCCACCCTCGGCTGGCCGTTCACCCAACCCTCGGATTATAAAGAACCTGGCATCTATGGCATCAACCTCACGTTTAACCCTACCTTCACCGCGAAACAAATCGTTGGCCAGCTCGAGGAAGAGATCACCCGCCTCCGGACCACTCCAGTCGACCCGAAGGAACTCGACCGCGCACGCGCCACCGTTCGTTCCATACGCATCCAGGGGCTCCAGTCCACCATGACCCGAGCCTCTCTCCTCGCCCAATACGAACTGCTCGACGGCAAGCCCGAACTCATCAACACCGAACTCAGCGACTACCTCGCCGTCACCCCCGCTCAGATCCAGGCCGTCGCCAGGAAGTACCTCACACCCACGCAAATGTCCGTCCTCGAAGTCATCCCCGCCCCTAAGGAGGAAAAGAAATGATCTCCCGTCTCTCCACCGCCGCCCTGCTCGTTACGGCCTCCTTCGCCCAGACCCTCGACCGTACAAAGCCGCCCGAGACGCCACCACTCCAGCCCTACAAACTCCCCGCCTCCGTCGAATCCAAACTCCCCAACGGCCTCGGCGTAGTCCTCGTCGAGGACAAACGCTTCCCCCTGGTAACGCTGCGCATCGCCTTCCATGCCGGCTCCCGCTTTGACCCGCCCGGCCGCCTCGGCGTCGCCGAAACCGTCGCCTCCCTCCTCAAAGCCGGTACTCCCACCCGCACCGCCCGCCAGATCGCCGAAGAACTCGCCGCCATCGGTGGTTCCCTCAGCGCCGGCGACAGCCCCGATTCCCTCATCGTCTCCGGCAGCGTCCTCTCCGAAAACACTCCCAGACTCCTCGACCTCGCCGCCGACATCGTCCGCAACGCCGATTTCCCGCAAAACGAAATCGACCTTCGCAAACAGAACCGCGTCCAGGAACTCGCCCTCGAACGCTCGCAATCCTCCACCCTCGCCTCGGAAAAACTCCGCGCCGTCGTCTTCGGAGCCCATCCCTACGCCCACTCTCTCCCCACCCCCCAGGCCATCCAATCCATCCGGCGCGAAGACCTCCTCGAGTTCCGCGACAACCTGCTCACCCCCGCCAACGCCACCCTCATCCTCGTCGGCGACCTCCCTCCTCAACAGCAGGCGCTCGACCTCATCCGCGCCCGCTTCGCCTCCTGGCCCAGAAAGCCCATCCCCCCTACCCCCGGCGGCGAGTTCCCCAAACCCCAGCGCTCCCTCACCCTCATTGACCGCCCCGGCTCCGCCCAGGTCGACATCCTCATCGGCCACATCACCGTCAGCCGCCGCCACCCCGACTACTTCCCCCTCATCGTCGGAACCAACATCCTCGGCGGCGGAGCCAGTTCCCGCATGTTCAACAACATTCGCGAAAAGCAAGGCTTCGCCTATGACGCCTCCGCCCACAACATGCCGTATAAGGACACCGGACTCCTCAATGTCAACACCCAGGTCCGTGAAGAGGTCATCGAGCCCGCATTGAAAGCCGTCTTCGCCGAACTCGACCGCATGACCAAAGAACCCGTCACCGCCCAGGAACTCATTGACCGCAAGAACTACATCAACGGCATCTTCGTCATGCAGCTCTCGAGCCAATCAGGCGTCGCCAGCCAGCTCGCCAGCCTCCGCATCAACGACATGCCCAACGCCTACCTCGAAACCTACGTCACGCGCGTTCGCTCCGTCGAACCCGATCAGATCGAGCGCGCCGCCGCCAAATACTTCTCTCCCTCCGGCGCCGCCATCGTCATCGTCGGCGACGCCTCCAAAATCGCCAGGAGCCTCGAGAAGTTCGGCAAGGTTACCATCGAGAAGGCGAAATGAAGCAAGAAGCTCGCCACCTGCAACCTTCGCGCCTGCCTGTGCTGTGTGAAAGAATGAATCCATGAAGCGTCCGTTTGCCGCAAGCGTCTGGCGAGAGGGCGATTGGTATGTCGCTCAGTGCCTCGAACTGGACATCGCCAGTCAAGGTGAAACCGAAGACGAGGCGCTGCTGAATCTCAAGGAAGCGCTGGAGCTATATTTCGAACCGCCACGAGCTACGCGCCCACCTCTCCTTCGGACGATAGAGGTAGAGGTTGGCGCGGCTTAACCCACAGCCCTACCGCGAGGTCAAGCGCAGACTTGAAGCTGCCGGGTTCTCTGAAACGAGCCGGAAGGGAAGTCACGTCAAGTTCGTTCGTCGCGGGGAATCGGCCGTCGACACCGCAATCGTGCCGAAAAAGCCCGAAATACCTGTAGGGACCTTGCGCAGTATCCTGAGCCAGGCGCACATCGATCTCGAAGAATGGGAAAGGCTGTGACTGCCAGACCGCTTCTTTGGTCGCTTCCTCGCCAGATAGACGAGGGCGTAGGTCCTGTTCCGGCCAAACGTCGGCGAAGGTGAATTTGCAGCCGGAGCAGCGGACGCAGATCCACTAAACGCTCACGATCTCACCTTCCACACGCGAGTCGCTGCCCATCTCCCGCTGCCGAGCCTGGTGGATCACCTGTTCCAACCGCGGGATCATCGCCTCCAGTTGCTGTTTGGTCTCCGTCGGCGCCCGGCCAATCCCCCCGGCGCGTGCTCCTCTCGCCAATCCTGGTGGCGAACCGTTTGGCTTGTCCGGCCACCCGGCGCTGTCTGCCCTTCTCGCTTTTGTCGCGGATGACACGACCGATCTCCGGAATCCGCCGCTTGACACCCCGCGTTCGGTCGCGCGGGACAATCCCGATGCCGTTGCCGAGGGTTGCCCCCGCCTCATCAGACGGGTTAACACTCGCATTCCATCTCCAATCAGCGAAAAGGACAGGCAGCTTGCCAATCGAGCGCATCGCCGCCAAGTATTTCTCTCCCTCCAATACCCCCACTGCCATCACCGGCGACGCGTCCAATATCACCAGAAGCGCCGGGACGTTTGCTAAGGTTACCATCGAGAAAGCGACATGAAGCAACTCATCCGGCGCAAACTCCTGCTCGATACCCCTCTCTTCCAAGTCACCGACAATCACATCGTCGACGGCCACGGCCAGGAGGTCCACCGCCTCCTGGTCGAAACCACCGGAGCAACCTGCGTCGTCGCCCTCGACGAAAAACGCCGCATCCTCCTCGTCAGCCAGTACCGCCTCCCCGCCCGCGACATCATCTGGGAACTCCCCGCCGGCAAAGTCGACGCCGGGGAGACTCCGCTCCAGGCCGCCAAACGCGAACTCATCGAAGAAACCGGCTACCGCGCCCGCGCCTGGAAGAAACTCGCTACTTTCTACACCAGCCCCGGATTCCTCGGCGAGAAAATGAATGTCTTCCTCGCCACTGACCTCAAACCCGGCGATCGTCACCTGGACGCGGGCGAAGAGCACCTGAAATCCCAGTGGTTCACCCAAACCCAAATCGTCGGCCAAATCAGGAAAGGCGTCATCAACGACGCCAAAACCATCATCGGCGTCTATTTCCTCCGCCACCTCCGCCCGAAGCTCTGAATGAAGCCTGAATTCAGTCGCTCCCTCACACGGTCACACATTCAAAAAAAAATCTCGCGTTGAACCCAAAAGACTTACGCCCGCAACCACCCAACAGCCTCAACCCGCCATGCTACCTTCACACCAGCATGGAAGACACACGCTACGCCGCCCTCAGCCCCGCCCAGGCTCAGGTCGCACTCTCCCTCGCCTCGGGAGATTCCCTTTCTCACGCGGCCAAATCCTCCGGTGTCGGCCGCACCACCGTCTACACCTGGCTCAAGGAAAACCCCGCCTTCTCCTCCGCCGTCGACTACGCTAAAGCCGAATACGTCGCCACTCTCCGCGACCGCATCCGCGACCTCTCCGCCAAAGCCATCAACACCCTCGACTCCCTCCTCGACGATCCCTCCGTCCACGCCTCCGTTCGCCTCAAAGCCGCCCTCGCCGTCC